>CACXWH010000051.1 GCA_902771225.1 uncultured Methanobrevibacter sp.
AAGAAACCAGCACCCATTATAATGTAGTATACCCTTCCCTTACAGTGCAATTCATCCCCGACCTAAGAGGTCGGGGTGTTCTTGCAAAAATATGATAAAAAAATACATTATAATATTATCTATAATCTCCGTTTTTAACTTCTTTTAGTTTTTCGGCCATATTTAAAATTCTGTTTCTTGAATTATTTTCTAAACTTTGTTTTTTGCTGTAATCTTTTTCAATTTCAACAATATATTCAGCTTCTTTTGATGTTGTAGACGGAATATTCATTTTAACTAAATTACGCTCAACACGTCTTTTTAATTTCTCATCATCCATTTCACAAGCTAAAAATATAGGTGTTTTAACAGCAGAGGATATTTTGGTAGTATGTCTTTTTTCGTGCCGTTCCTGTGTTCTTTTATCTAAAATATAATCACTTGAATTATTAAGGCCGGGGTCTCTGAATGGAATGCCGACATCAGATAGGGCAATTCTGATTTCATCATTTTTAGGAAGGGATGTATCCAGCATTTCCTGTGAAGGACTGGCTAGTGTGCCGCCTTGTTTTCTTCCAAAAATTGGTCCAAGGCCAATGTAAAAATCAGCTTCGATAAATGCAGCTCGAACCGGTGCGGATGAGGTGTAAGTTGCAACAATCCCATTATCTTTTATTATTCGTCTGAATTCTTTAAAAAAATCTAGTGAAAATAATTCCGGTGCCATATTTTGACTAAAGGGATCTAAAAATATTGCATCATAAGTATTATCATCTAAATTCTGAACGGTTTGTCTTGCATCTTCAATAAAAACATTAATATTAATATTTGACGGTATTTCACTTTTTTCCAATTCCAGTGCAGCATAATCTGTTTTAATCAATTCTTTTTCTATTGCTTTTCTTGTAATGTCATGTGCTTTAATTGGTGAAGGTACTAAAAGACCGCATGCAAGTGTTGCAGAGGATATTTCTACCATATCAATCTTTAAATTTGAATTTTTTGAATTTTTTAAAAAATCATCTATTGCAGCTGATGAATTGTAACCGAGTCCTGCGCAAATATCTAAAATTGCAATGTCTGATGAGTAGTCAAATTTCATCGGTTTAATAAATTTTTCAAATGCTTCACTAATTGCACCTGTAGATGTATGCAGTGTTTCAATTTTATGATTTATTTCTTTTGAGTTAATAGAATAAGATCCATCATCTGTTAAAACAAAGTAATTGTTGTAAGTATCAAAAAAATTAAGTCTACTTTCATTATTTAGACTACTTCTTTCTTCATCGAAACATTGATTTATCAAATCAAAAATATCATCGTTGATTACTCGGGCCGTATTTTCATAATTCATTGTATCTAGTTATAATTTACCTTTTTTTTACTATAAAAATTTATATAAAAATAATATTATAATATACTAATGAGGCTAATCATGACAGACAGAACTAAAGAAATTTCACTAGTAATATCATTTTTCCTAGCCGGTTTGGGTATTGCATATGCAGGGGATGTTAAAAAAGGAGTTACAATTTTTGCATCAGCAATAATATGTAATCTATTGTCAATTTATTTCGGATTAATATTCAGCATCATTGCTTTTCTCCTATGGGCTTATGGGATGTATGCAACATACATGTATTTTCAATAATTACACATGAAAATCCATATTTTTCATTTAAAATTTAAATTTTATTTTTGTTTTAAACTTATTATTTTTAAAAAAACCTATAATATTAATTTTATCATGTAAATAAAGATATATGAAGTATTATTTTTACAATATAAATGTTAACTATTTTTAATATTTATTTTTAATTATCCTCCGGTAGATAAAATTTTTTAAGTAATTTTAGCCTTAAATTTGATTAAATAAGTCCAATTAAGGCGAATTTTGATAAATCATGCAATTTTTAGCTTATCTGTAAACATGATATTTGGATTTAAGTGAATTTTGATTTTTATAAAGAATTGCATTTAGGCGTAATATTAAGCTTTTTACTGTAAAATGATTTAAAATTCGTCTGATTTAATCAATTCCTTTTAAAAAAGGTTTTCAATTTTAAGAGCTTTTTAGGATTAAATTAATAATTATAATTGAATTTCAATATAAATAAGTAATTTTTATTCATATTTTATTAAAAAAAGCATTTATAATTTATATTTTACTTAAAAAAGGTATTTTTTATTATATTTGTATTAAAAGTAATACTTTTCAATTGTCATAATTTTGGCTATTTTAAGTTATGGGACTTTGATTTCAAGCCATTTTAGCCATTTAATTTTTTGCTTAAAATCTCTTTTTTTCCATATTTTAAGTATTTTTAGCCTTTTTTTAAATAAAAAAGTTTATATACTACTTATCAGTTAATAATTACTAGCAATCTTGGGGAGATTCAAAAATTTGAGAAAAATTCTTTGAAAAATTTTCATGATAAATCATGAATAATTCCTGAGATTGAAAAAACTTTAGTGAGTGAGAAATGCATAGTAGAAAAAATGTTGTTTTGATGTTTTTGATTATTATGTTATCTTTCGCAAAAAGTATAGAAATTTCAACCGAACCTAATGATGAGGCTGAAATTAGTGACTCGGGTTTGAATGATTCACATGGATTATTTAATCCTGGGATCTCCCAAGCGAAAGATTTCTAAGTATCTCAAATCCTGGGATGAAAAAATAATCCTACATTCAAAATAATAAAATTTAAGTTTAGAAAGAAGTTTTCATACGAATATATAATCATGAAATGTCATGATTTTTACTTTAAAAGAGGTAACTTAATCAATGTAATATGGATTTAAATTTTAAATATTCCTTTTATATTTTCCTTGCCTTTAATCTTATCTCCATATTATAAATTAAGTTATCTAAATTGAATAAAACTATTCCAAATGATTTCGCTTTCCTATAAAGATTTCCTCCCGAAATTTAGAAACATAAATAAAACACACCTATATAAATGCCTATTGTCATTTGGAATAGCCAATGCCTGAATAAAAGGCTAATTTGATTTAACACACGCAAGTTACCCAAAAATAGGGGTAATAAAAGCTTAAAAAGGTTATATCCACACATAACCTTTTTCTTTTTTTATTGATTTTTTGATTTAAAGTCTGATAATTTTGTTCGTATTTTCCAAAATAGATTTTTAATCTGATTAAAATTTAAAAATAATGATATAAACCTTATATATTTATATAGGTTATTGGAGATAAATCTAAATACCTGTAAGAAAATTTTTTGGATTGCTGTAAAAATGCATACAAAAAAATTGGATTATGGGGGATAAATAGGTGTGCATTTGTATTTAAGGGGTAAACTAAGAATTCTTCTGTTTGTGATTTTAATCACAATGGTAGTAACTATCAATTAAAATACAAATGAAAAGTGGATATTGGTTAAATGGGACTAAAAATGTCCACTTCTATTAAAGTTTTAATAGTTTAAAATAGTTTATCTATTATCAAGCAATAAAAAACGGAATAAAATTATAATTAGTGGGGAGAAATATGAAAAAAAGTAATAAAATTCTAATTATTTTTTTAGTAATTTTCTTTGTTAGTTTAAGTTCTGTTTCAGCTATGGATAATGATGCTATTATAACAAATGATAATACAGTTGTTGAAGATAACCCTATTCAATTGGCTCCAGGTAATAGTGATGATGCTATTTTAACTGCCAGTCCAGTTACTGTTAGTGAAGGCAGTTCAATCCAGTCTGCTATTGACAATGCTGATGCAGGCAGTACTATAATTGTCCAAAATGGTACATATTCGGAAGATATTATTGTTCCTAAATCTCTTTCCATTGTAGGTGAAGGTGCAATTATAAAATCCAATAATGTTGCTTTCAATATACTTTCAACCGCAAATACAACTTCCATTTCAGGATTTAATATTTTTGTCTCCAGTGATGAAGGAGTTGGAATTTTAGTTAATGCAAGTGATTGTAAAATTACTGATAATAAAATATCCGGCGGAAAAGTTGGTATATTGTCAGATGCTAAGATATCCATTAAAGATACTGAATTATATCTTATTGAAAACATATCAGTTATTGGAAATAGCATAACAAATTGTTGTGAAAGTGGAATCTCAATTAAAGCATCCAATCTAACAATATCTAATAACAATATTACAAACATAGTCAGCAAAAAAGAAAAGGCTTATGGTATTCATGTTGATGGTGCCGCTTTCTTTTCTAATTCAAGTGTTCTTGTTACTAATAATCATGTTTCTAATATTAAATCATCACATAATGCTTACGGTATTGATGTATGGGGATTAAGCACCATGGAATTAACCAAGTATGGTACATCTGGAAATACCATTAGCAATATTGTAGCTCCACACAAGGCTGTTGGTATGACCAATGTAGTCTTTTCATTAACTAGTAATTTACCTGTGGTCACTGTTTCTGATGTGAATATTAGCGATATTTCTTCAAACGGTCAGGAAAATAGTGTCGCAACAGGTTTGGATTTGTATGTAATTACTATAAGACAGACTGAAAAAACTGATGCAATAATCAGGAATGTTCAAATAAATAATTTGGATGCTTCAGGTGCAAAATCTTCAGCAAGAGGTATTGTGGCAGTTGGTGTTGGATGTGTTGATTTATTTGTTTTAAATAATAATGTAAACAATTTAAAATCTTCTAATTCAGCAAAAGGAATCACTACTATAGGTATTGACTTCCATGATTTTAATTCATATACTTCAGTTTCCACTAATCATATTACTGATTTTGATGCTTCTAAAATTAAAGGTATTAATGTCTTTTCTTTAGGTGATGCGGAAATTAATCAAAATCTTTTATATAATCTTCCGAGCGAGGATTCAGTATTTATTACTGGAAATGCTTTAAGTTTTGATTTAGGAAGACTTTATATGCCGGCTCCTGAAAGTAATCCTGTTGATAATCTTTTAGGAATTGATGATATTATAGATACTTTACCGTTAGATGATTTAATAGAAAAAATAATTAATTCTATAAAAGAATTTGAAGAAAAACTATTCAATGCTTCTTCTCTAATTATTGATGGTAATTTATCCATGACAGGTAATAATTTAGAAGGAACCGGAACCGAAACTGGTTTTGCTGTTTTAAAATCATCCACAATGAATTATAATCGTGCTACCAACCTGAAAAATAATGTTGTTAAAGAATCAACCAGAAGTTTTTTGTTGGAATCATTAGGCATTAATCCTGATGTTCCTTCTAAAGATTTGCTATATTCCTTTATAAGATCACAAAAAATTTTTGATAAAATACCTGATGAGGTAGTTAGAAATGTTAGTGATCATGTGGGAGTATTTGTTGATAAATTCTTTGATGATTTGGATGAGGTAGCTGCAGGTGACGTCGATGCCAAATATAATTGGTGGGGTTCTAATTCCATGCCGCCAGCTTCAAAATTCAAGAATAATGATGGTAATGTTCTTTATGACCCATGGTTAACCTTACGTGTTAACGCAGATCCTGGGGTATTAGGTCTAGGTGAATCATCAAAAATCACTGCTGATGTCCATATAGATTCTGCAGGTTCAGATCATACTTTTGATGAATTTTCATTTTTCAATGGACCAAAAGTTACTTTATCTACAGATAAAGGAAGTTTTGATGGTGAAAAATCAGTCACTCTTGATTGGGTTAATGGACAAGCCAGCACTTATCTTAAAGGGGATGAAGTCGGTTTAGCTAATGTTTCTGCATATGACTATGATACTGCATATACTAATGTTACAATACTTGGAGATAATCCTGATCCTGTCGATCCTGTGGATCCGGTGAATCCTGTGGGTCCTGTGGATCCGGTGAATCCTGAGAAAAATATCAGCAGTAATGTAGCTAGTGCAAAAACTTTACCTGCTACTGGAAACCCTATGCTATTGTTGTTTGTTGTAGTTATGTTATTCACTTCTGTAGTTAGATACAGGAAAAAATAAATTTAATTGATTATGGCTCTTGGAGTCATAATTTTATATTTTTTTATACTAACCGGATGGGACATGACTCTCATTAATTTTTAATTTTTTTGCTTATTTTTCCTTTAATTTTATATACTATGAAGTACAACCTATTATTATAGATATAAATCTTTATGGTCGTTTATTTGTGGTTTTAAAAGATTATATTATTAATAAGACCATGTTGTTCCTATGGATTTGAGGAATTTGATTCCTGAAGACCATCCATGTTATTTTATTAAAAATGTAGTCGATTAAATTGGTTGTTCTGAAGCAAACAGAGAGTTTCGTGACAAGCCCGGTGAACCTGCTTATCTCCGTTAAATGTTGCTTAGACTAGTTTTAATGAGTGTTTTTGATGGAGAATTATCCTTTCGTGAAATTGAAAGGAGAACAAGAACCGACATTGCTTATATGTACTTAGCAGGTATGCAAAAGCCAGTTTACAGGACCATATTGGGATTTAAAGTCGATTTTCCTGATTTAATCGATGGGGCTTTTAAAACAACTTTAAAGATTGCAAAAGAAGAAGATTTAATTAAAATTCATCATTTTAGTTTGGATGGAACTAAAGTTAAAGTAAAACAATCTAAAAATAATTTAACCAATGAACAACAATTAAAAATAATGAAAGAACATTTGGAAGAAAGTATTAAATTAGATCAAGAAGAAGATATGGAATTGGGTGAGGAATCTGGAAATAGTGTTCCAGAATCACTAACAAATAAAGAAAAATTCCATAAAACTGTAGAAAAAATTAATAAATCTTCATAAAATGATATTGACCAAGATAAATTGAGAGCTTCCAGTAAAAACCTTTTAAAACAAGCTGAAGAAAATCCCGAAAAAATCTATAAAAAATTAAAAAATTTCATGTCCCATCCTGACTAATTTTTTTAAAATGAGTTAAATTTAAATAATTTTTAAAAAATAACTATTTCTGAATAAATTATTTAAGGTAAATTAAATGTTTGAAATAAAAGCTAAAGATATGAGAGGAAGAGTTGGTGTTTTAAAGACTAAACATGGGAATGTAAAAACACCTGCATTAATGCCTGTTATACACCCGCGTAAACAGGCAATTGATGTTAAGAAGTATGGTGCAGATATGGTAATTACCAATGCTTATTTAATTTATAAGGATGAAGATTTAAAACAAAAAGCTATTGATGAAGGGCTTCATGAATTAATCAACTTTGATGGACCGGTCATGACTGATTCCGGTTCATTTCAACTGTCTGTTTATGGTGATGTGGAAATTACAAATAATGAAGTACTGGAATTTCAGGAGCTGATTGGAACCGACATCGGAACAAGCCTTGACATTCCGACCGCACCATTTGTTGAAAGAGAAAAAGCAGAAAGTGATTTAGAAATAACTTTGGAGCGTGCAAAAGAAGCTGTCGAGTTTAAAAAAGAAAATAATATTGAAATGTTATTAAACTCAGTAGTTCAGGGATCAACTTTCATGGATTTAAGGCAAGAATGTGCAAAGGAATTATCCCAATTGGATGCTGATTTATATCCTATTGGTGCAGTAGTGCCTTTAATGGAATCATATCATTATAAAGAACTTGTTGATGTTGTAATGAACTCAATAATGTATCTGCCAGATAATACTGCCCGTCATCTGATGGGTGCAGGACACCCTATGGTTTTTGCCCTTGCAGTTTCATTGGGCTGTGATTTGTTCGATTCTGCAGCTTATATATTATATGCAGAAGATGACCGTTTATTATCAACTCGAGGAACATTCAAACTGGAGAACCTGCAGGAAATGCCATGCTCATGTGAGATATGTTCCAAATACACTCCGGATGATTTAAGGGCAATGCCAAAACGTGAAAGAAGAGATTTAATTGCACAGCATAACTTGCATGTTTCATTTGCAGAGTTAAGATTAATCAGACAAGCCATTTATGAAGGAAGTTTAATGGAACTTGTGGAAGAACGCTGCAGAGCACATCCTGCACTTTTGGATGCTGTCAGACAACTTAAAAATTACAATGAAGATTTTGAAAAATATGACCCTAGAAGTAAAAAATCAGCATTCTTCTATACCGGTGCGGAATCCCTTTATCGCTCAGAAGTATTAAGACACCATCAAAAACTTCTTGAAATGCCTAAAAAACGTGATTTGATAGTTTTACCTCCGGGCAGAAAACCATACTCCAAATTTATTTCAGGTAAATTGGGAGACTTTTACATTTATGGAGATAAAAAGGAACTTGACCTGGACAATGCTGATTTTATGGTGCTGGATATTCCATTTGGATTAATACCTCTTGACATTGATGAGCTGTATCCATTAAGTCAGAATGCAGCTCCAAAAATCCGTGACGGCGACAGCAAACAATTCATTAAAAACTTCTTTAAAGACTTTTGTGATAACTACGGGCAGGTCATGGTTCACTCAAGAATCAATAATGATTTGGATTTGGGATTGAGTGAAAAAACAGATGAAGAAATCAGATATGTCAAGGATGATGTCAGAAAACTTAAGGCAATAGCCGACTATCAATTTGGATGGGGTTGCGGTGAAGCATTATTTAAAGGTAACATCAATGTTGAAAAGAGTAAAAAGACAGGTAAAATCAGACACATCTACGACGGTAAGACCTTAATCGTAAATATGAGAGCATCAGATTCTTATTTGATTCTATCAAAAGAAGGTGCAAGAAGATTGCATGCTTCAACCGATTATCCAAAAAATCGTGTTGTAGTAAATAAAGACTCAGAACCATTTGCACTGGATGGAAAAAGTGTATTCTCAAAATTTGTTGTTGAATGTGATGAAAATATAAGATCAAATGATGAAGTGCTTATTGTTAATGAAGAGGATAAACTCCTTGCCTATGGTAAATCATTGTTATCTGCAATTGAAATTAATAATTTCCAAACAGGCCAAGCCATTAAGACAAGAAAAGGATTTAAAAAGTAGGTGTTAAAATGAGTGAAAATGATAAGGTAAATACAGGCCATAACATTGAAAATAAAGAGTTAATTGTAAATGCAAGAAAGCCGGTTGGTGAACTGGGCCATCAGATACTTGACAGAATGAATAAATCCCATGAAAATATGGCTCAGTGGGGAGTAAGTCATTTTGATATAAAAGAAGATGATTTAATACTTGATATCGGATGCGGCGGCGGAAGAAACCTTGAAAGATTCGCCACACAAATCACCACAGGAAAGGTAGTCGGGCTTGATTATTCAGAAGTAAGTGTGGAAAAATCCATTAAACTTAATAAAAAGTCAGTTGATGAAGGTAAAGTGGAAGTGATTCAGGGATCTGTATCTGAAATGCCATTTGAAGACAATACTTTTGATATCATCACAGGTTTTGAGACAATTTATTTCTGGCCGGATTTTATAAATGATTTAAAAGAAGTAAATCGTGTATTAAAAAAAGACGGATTATTATTTTTCTGTAACGAAGCAGTTTACAGAGAAGGTGAAATGGATAAATACGATGATTTAGTTGAACTTTTGGATATGAAAATATATTCTGAAGATGTTTTAAAAGAATCTCTTCAAAAAACAGGTTTTAAAGACTTTGAAGCATATACTGATGATGAAAATGATTGGATTTGTATAATTGCTAAAAAAGAATAAATTTTTTACTTTGAAGAGGAGTAGTTATTTTAATAGCTATTCTTTTCTATTTTACTTTTTAAAGCTATAAAAATCCTTGTTTTTAAAATAAATATTTCTATGTTAATCAAAAGTTTTATATAGTATAATCATACAATATACTATTGTTGTTTATTTTCATGCGGTGTTAGTCCAGCCTGGTTAAGACTCTAGCCTGCCACGTTAGAGACCCGGGTTCAAATCCCGGACGCCGCACTTTTTACTTTTGCAGCTGTGGTATAGTCTGGTTATTACTTGGGCCTTCCAAGCCTACAACCCGGGTTCGAATCCCGGCAGCTGCATATTAATGAATTTCTTTTTTAAAAAATTTTATATCTTTTTTTAAAATTCTTATTTTATGTAGTTACTTTTATATAATACTTAAAAACATATATTAATTAATTATAATACTTTTTAAAGTTTATTCGATAAATATAAAATTTACGGTGATTTAATGGTAGGAATTGTAGGATATGGGGCATATGTGCCTTCATATAGGATAAAAGTAGAGGAAATTGCTAAAGTTTGGGGTGATGACCCTGTAGCTTTATCTAATGGTTTAGTTGTTAATGAAAAATCTGTTCCTTCTGCTGATGAAGATACTGCAACTATTGCAGTTACCGCTGCTAGATATGCTCTAGCAAGAGCTCAAATAGATCCACAAAAGATTGGTGCTGTTTATGTTGGTTCAGAATCACATCCATATGCAGTAAAACCAACAGCAACTATTGTTGCAGAAGCAGTATGTGCAACTCCTGATTTAACAGCAGCAGATTTAGAATTTGCATGTAAGGCAGGAACTGCAGGTATTCAAATGTCAATGGGTCTTGTTGAAAGTAATATGATTGAATATGGTTTAGCTATAGGTGCTGATACATCACAAGGAGCTCCTGGAGATGCTTTAGAATATACTGCATCTGCCGGTGGTGCTGCTTATGTTATTGGTAAGAAAAATGTTTTAGCTGAAATAGAAGAAACTTGCAGTTTCACAACAGATACTCCTGATTTTTACAGAAGAGAAGGTGAAGACTACCCGTCTCATGGTGGTCGTTTCACAGGAGATCCTGCTTACTTTAAACATGTATTAAGTGCAGCTAAAAATTTATTTGAAAAAACTGACAGCCAAGCTTCTGATTATGATTACGCTTGTTTCCACCAGCCGAATGGTAAGTTTTACTTAAGAGCAGCTAAAAAATTAGGATTTACACCTGAACAATACTCTCAGGGATTATTAACTCCTAATATTGGAAATACCTATTCTGGTGCTGTACCACTCGGATTATCTAATATTTTAGATATTGCTGAACCTGGAGATAAAATATTTGTTGTATCATATGGTTCAGGTGCAGGTAGTGATGGATTCACATTGGAAGTAACTGATGAAATAACTGAAAAAAGAGATTTAGCTCCTAAAACAGAAGAAATCATTTCTAAAAAAACTTATGTTGACTATGCTGTTTATGCTAAATATAAAGGTAAAATTAAAATGTAGGGAGGTTAAATTATGAGAGACGTTGCTATTGTTGGTGTTTCACAAACAAAATTCGGTGAATTATGGGATTCTTCTTTCAGAGATTTAATAGCTGAAGCAGGAGTAAAGGCTATTAGTGATGCAAATGTTGGGGGAGATGAAATCGAAGCAATATTTGTTGGAAACATGTCTTCAGGATTATTCGTAGAACAAGAACATATTGCAGCCCTTATTTCTGATCATATGGGTTTAAACCCTATTCCAGCTACAAGAGTTGAAGCTGCATGTGCATCAGGAGGATTGGCTTTAAGACAGGGGATTATGGCAGTTGCATCAGGTTATCATGATGTTGCAATTTCTGCAGGTGTTGAAAAGATGACTGATGTGGTGGATGCAACCCCTGCAATTGCAACTGCATCAGATCATGAATGGGAAGCACAGCAAGGTGCTACATTTCCTTCATTATATGCAATGATTGCAAAAAGACACATGCACGAATACGGCACTACCCGTGAACAGTTAGCACAATTTTCTGTGGTAAACCACAAAAACGCATCTAAAAATCCAAATGCACAATTCCCATTTGAAATCAGTGTAGATAAAGTAATTAACTCTACAATGGTTGCAGACCCATTAACTTTACTTGACTGTTCTCCAGTATCTGATGGAGCAGCAGCAGTCGTAATTGTGCCTGCTGAAGATGCTAAAAAATACACAGATACTCCGATTTATGTTAAAGCTTCTGCTCAAGCTTCAGGAACATTAACATTACATGACAGAAAAGATATTACTACTATTGAATCAACTAAAGTGGCTTCAAGAAAAGCATATGACATGGCAGGAGTTACTGAAAAAGATATTGATGTTACTGAAGTTCATGACTGTTTTTCAATTAATGGTCTTTTGGCAATAGAAGATTTAGGATTTGCTGAAAAAGGAAAGGGCGGAATAGCTATTGAAGAAGGACAGACTGAAATCGATGGTGATTTTCCAATCAACTCTTCAGGAGGTCTTAAAGCTCGTGGACACCCATTAGGTGCTACAGGTATTGCACAGGCTGCTGAAATCGTATGGCAGTTAAGAGGAGAAGGTGGAAAACGCCAAGTTGACGGTGCAGAAATCGGTATGACTCATAATATTGGAGGTACCGGAGGAACTGCAGCGGTACACATTTTCGCAAGAGATTTATAAAATCTCTTTTATCTTTTTTTTTATATGTTGTCGGATTCATTTTTCCATTTGAAATACATTATAATGGAATTAATTAAGTAGATAAGAGTCATAATTAAAATTACTACACTTCCATTTCCATTATTCAATGCATATATCCACATTATTACTGTAACGATATTTACAATAATCCATAGAAGCCATTGTTCGGTATACATTTTGATGGAAATGTATAGGGCAATTATTGCAACAACAGTACTTAATGCATCAACAAACGGCAAATTGCCATTTAAGAATTGAAGGAATAATCCGTATAGGACTGTTAAAACAAATACTGAAATTAAAAGAATTACTGTATTTCTTAAAGACATTTTCTTTTTGTAAACTTCATGGGTATCAGGATTCATATTTTTACCCCATTCATAAAACCCATAAAACTGCATTGGAAGGTAATAAAGTATATTTAGCATTAATAGACCATAATATTTAGAATTATATAAAATAAGCGCATAAGTAATTATATGAATTATGGCAAATATATAGGTAGATAATTTACCTTTACCTGCAAGAATAATGCAAATTATACCGGTTAATGCTGCAATAAGACTTATTATGTCATGTTCCAATATAATATTAATTATTGAAATTGAAATGGTGGCTATTAATAACCAACATATTTCCCATTTTTTCCATCCGGATAACTCTTCTTTTATAAATTCTTTCATGTTATATATAATATTGCTTTTTTTCTTAAAAATATTTTGCTTAATTTTTTTCGAATCATTGATATTTTCTCTGTTTGATTAAACATTTCACCTTTGTACGGTAGGTGAATTTCTGCACAATTAAGTTAAAAAACTTATTTTTGAACTATTGCATATAATCCTCTCAATTTAAAAATAGATTTGAAATGTAAAACACTTGCCGTTAATGTTAATTACATATCACTAAATTAAAAGAAAAAAGTTGTAATTGATTATTATGTGCTGTATCTTATAGGAAATGCATGCTAAAAACATTACCTTTTAACATGATTAATTTTATCTCCTTGGTTTAACATAAAACTATAAGATAATATTTATTATTTGTATTTATATTTTTCATAATTATCATGTTTTTTCGACTATAAAAAGCTAGATTTTATAGAATTGGGTAAAGAAAAAAAGTTTTTGCAAGTTCATTACTGAATAATTGGCTTATTATCCATAAATCATGTTTTTTTTTTTAATATTATGGATTATAGGGGGAGCATTGATAAGCAATATTTGTTTGTAGACTATGAAACAAATTTAACTAAAAAGTGGTAGATAATTTCTATACAATTATGCAAACACTAACATGAATCTGATTAAAAGGAACTAAAAATTGCACAATTCAGATTCACCCTTGCTAATTGGTAAAACTCCTTTCACAAACTAAATTATTCTAATTAGTTTCAGAAATTATGTTAATCAAATAATATGTATATTTGATTATTGTGCAAAGTCGCAGTTTGAAAATATTTATTATTAATGAAGTTGATAATATTTTCATATAGCAGAATATTCTTGATGATTTTTAGAAAACAGATTTGAGGATAACTCGTGAATTTGGCGATATTATAAATTCTGACATTATGAACTTAATATTATTGGTTGCCGGCCAATATCGTGATTCAATTTCTCATTTATATTCTATGTTTAGTGAATCTAAATCATATTGCTTACTAAGGATTTATGATTTTAATTAGTGAGGAAATTATATGGGTAGTGGAATAGCAAATATTAAATTTAAAGAATTATTGCTGCCAACACTTTTGGTTGCGATGGCTTTAAATATTTCTGCAGTTGTTGATTCATTTTTCGTATCTTCTTTTATTGGAGAAAGTGCAGTAGCTGCAATTGACCTTTTAGAACCTATAATACTATTGATAACAATTATTGAATGGTTATTTGGGTTGGGAGGTCAAATATTAGCTTTAAACATGAAAGGCAGATTCGATGAAGATGGGAGTAATAAATATTTCACAGTAGCTATTGGAACCACCATCATAGTGTGTATAATTTTATTATTTTTATTTTATTTTAATGGTGATATTTTAATAAACATTTTAGAACCTCCTGCTGATGTTTTACCATATATTAATCAGTATATGCCCTATTTATGTTTATCCTTCCCAGTATTTACACTGTTGGGTGTTTTATGCCAATTTATTCGTGTAGATGGACAGCCAAATTTCGCATCTTTTTTATTGGTTGGTGCAACTGTAATTAATGCAGTGTTAAACTTCATATTTCTGACACAATTTCACATGGGCATTGCCGGAGCAGCAATAGCTACTTTTATAGGATATCTTGTAGCATTAATCATTTCTTTAAAGTATCATTTTGATTCAAAAAGAACTTTCCGATATGTCTTTTCAAAAATATCAGCTAGTGAATGGCTCAAATCTAGTTGGGAAATGTGTAAAATTGGTTTTCCAAGTGCAAGTTCCGGTTTGTTTGAGGTAGTATTGGTTTTCGTAATTAACAGAATTCTTGTCATATATATGGGGTCTGTTGGTTTGGTTTCATATGTTGCATGTATAGATGCTCTTTTAATTGCAAGTATAGTGATTATAGGGCTCATTGAAACATTTGCATCAATAATACCTGTTTATTATACTCAAAATGACTATGTAAATATCAAATATTTATATGATAAAGCAGTACGTGCAGCATTGGTCTTTACAATTATCTTTACTCTAATACTGTGGGTCAATCCGGATTTATTTTTGGTTTTATACAACCTCCATACATCTCCCAATGTAGAAACATTCAGATGGTCACTTAGAATATTTTCATTGTCCTTTGTTCCTGCAGTGTTTGGAAATGCTTTTATTTTTTATTATGAAGCAATCGAACGAAGTCTGCTTTCCATTATTGTCTCTATGGTTGCAATGTTTATTGGACCATTGGGGATAATATTTGCTTTATTGCCTGTTATGGGAGTCAACAGTATTTGGATATCCTTTGGATTAGCCAATGTTTTATCACTTATTGTGACTTTCTTCTGTATAAAATTTATTGAAAGAAGAGAAAAGAAATATTATGGGATGCTGTTGTTTGATAAGAGTCTGATTCCCCATACTGAAAATTTCACTTTGCATTGTAAAAACGATGAAAGTGAAGTAATCAGCCATTTAAAAAGTCTTGGATGCACAGTCAAGGATTATAAAAACATTGAAGCAATAATAAATTGCATATTCGATAACAATGACTCAGATACAATTATGGAGATTCTGGTCATTGACTATGATGACAATATCAATGTAAACATTAAGGATACTGGTAAGGAATGTTTATTTGATGAAATCAAAAAACAGGTTTCAGATGATGAAAGTCTCAAATTTACTAATGTATTGGGTTTTAATAATGTCGAATATGTCATAAACAAAAAATCCTGATGGTATTGGAAATCATCAACATTGAATCTGAATGGCATCAACGATTTCACAATACAGATTCATTCTTGCTTGGATGGTAAAATCAATGAATTAATACCTTACTTTTCCTTAGCCTGTTATTACATTTGGGTGAAATTTGACAAGTAAATTTCTTTCATACTTTATCATATTTTTGCAAGAACACTCCGACCTCTTAGGTCGGGGATGAATTGCACTGTAAGGGAAGGGTATACTACATTATAATGGGTGCTGGTTTCTTTTTTTATTTTTTTATGCTTGTTTTG
>CACXWH010000052.1 GCA_902771225.1 uncultured Methanobrevibacter sp.
GTTAAAGCATAATCAGTTTTGACTAATGAAGTATTTTTATATATTGCAATAGTAGTTTTAAATCCATCAAACACCATATCATTTGCGGTTAAGTTGAATTTCAATTTTTCACCTGAATTGTAAGTTGAGGTGTAATTTAATACATTTATTACAGGATGAATAATCTTTGTATCTTTAGTTGAATCTTCATTAAATATGCATAAACAAGCAGTTCCTTCATACATTGCGCCTCCATGTTGTTTAGCACTGTTGCCTATGAAAGTACAATTGATTGCATCGCCTTTAAAGATTGCACCACCGTCACGTTTAGCAGTGTTTCCTGTGAAAGTACAGTTCACAGCAGTATGTTTATAGACTGCTCCACCGTCACAAGTTGAAGTGTTGTTGGTGAAAATACAGTTAACTACATCAACAAAATAGGTTGCTCCGCCACCGTCAGCAGAATTTCCAATGAAAGTACACCCTTCAGCAGTATAATTTCTGTTGTTATCTTCACAATTCATGGCACCACCATGATGTGCAGTATTACCAATGAAAGTACAATTGATTGCATCACCTTTAAAGATTGCACCACCATCTTTTTCTGCAGTGTTATCGGTGAATGTACAATTATTTGCATTACCTTGGTATATTGCTCCACCCTTAACTGCTTTATTTTCAGTAAATGTACAATCGTATGCAGTACTCTTATACATTGCTCCACCAAAAGCATCTGCTTTGTTTTTCTCGAAGATACATTTGTATGCATTTCCACCATACATTGCGCCACCAGATTCTGCAGTGTTATTAGCGAATGTAGAATCAGTTGCATTACATTCATATATTGCTCCACCCACATTGTCTGCGTTGTTTTCAGTAAATGTACAATTGTATGCAGTACTCTTATACATTGCTCCACCCACATTGTCTGCGTTGTTTTCAGTAAATGTACAATTGTATGCAGTACTCTTATACATTGCTCCACCATCTTTTTCTGCAGCATTATTAGCAAATGTACAATCAGTTGCATTACCGAGATATATTGCTCCACCATCTTTTTCTGCAGCATTATTAGCAAATGTACAATCAGTTGCATTACCGAGATATATTGCTCCACCATATTCCGCAGTATTCTTAGTGAAGGAACAGTTGTAAGCATTACCACCGTATATCGCTCCACCATAATCTGCTTTACCGTTTCTGAAGTTTATATTAAGAAATTTAACAGTAACATTATTTTCTACTTTAAATATTCTTGCTATTTTGTCTCCATCTATTGTTGCTCCATTTCCATAAATTGTTAAATCTCTGTTTATAATAATTCCATTTATCAGTTCATTGTCTGAAGCAGTATCATATTTGTAGTAGTCGTTGTTAGATAAGTATATTGTAGAATTATTATTGCCATTAATAGTCGTATTTAAATCTGTGAAAGTTGATCTTACAGTGATAGTTGCACTTGATGATTTTTCCTTGGGAAAATCAGTGAGACTTAAAACAGCAGTATATTCACCATCCAATAATACATCACCTGCTGTTAAGTTAAATTTCAATCTTTCTCCTGATTTGTAAGTTGAGACGTAATTTAATACATTTATTTTAGTATGAACAATATCTGTATCATGATGTGAATTTCCACTAAATTTGCATAAAGCAGCTTTACCCCCACACATTGCTTCACCCCCATCACCTGCATCGTTTTTAGTAAATGTACAGTTGTATGCATCTCCATCATAGATTGCTCCACCATAATGATGTGCGTAGTTGTCTTTGAATATACAGTTGAATGCATTTCCTCCATACATTGCTCCACCATAAGAACCTACATTATCATCACCTTCGTTATCTGTGAAGATACAGTTGTATGCATCTCCATCATAGATTGCTCCACCATAGTGAAATACGTAGTTCTTTTTGAATGTACAGTTGTAAGCGTTTCCAACATATATTGCTCCACCATAGTTTCCTTTGTTTTTAGTAAATGTACAGTTGTATGCATTTCCATGATCTATTGCTCCACCATTATAATAATCTTTATGATAATATGATTCGTTTTCTGTGAATGTGCAGTTATATGCATCAGCTTGACTTAATGCTCCACCATTATCCTCTGAAAGATTGGATACAAAATCACAGTTGGTTGCACGTCCATATCTTATTGCTCCACCAGTAAATGTACAGTTGTATGCATTACTATTATACATTGCTCCACCATCGTCTGCTTCGTTTCCAGTAAATTTACAGTTGTATGCATTACTATTATACATTGCTCCACCATTGTCTGCTTCGTTTTCTTTGAATGTGGAGTTGTATGCATTACTATCAGACATTGCTCCACCATTGTCTGCTTCGTTTCCAGTAAATGTACAGTAGTATGCATTACCGTCGAATATTGCGCCTCCATTATGTTTGGCTTCATTGTCCTTGAAGGTACAGTTGTAAGCAGTACCGCCACATATTGCCCCACCATTAGATGCATAGTTATCGTTAAAATTACAGTTGTAAGCAGTACCACCACGTATTGCTCCACCATTATTTGAGCTATGACCATTTTTGAAATGTATATCATAAAAACTAACATTTAAATTAGAATCGATAACATTAAATATTCTTGCCATACTGTTTCCATTTAGTGTTATTCCATTTCCATAAATTGTTAAATCTCTGTCAATAATAATCCCATTTACAAAATCCTGGTCGGATTCTTCATCATATTTGTAATTATTAGACAAATTGATTGTAGAATTAGAATTACCATTAATAATCCTATTTAAATCATTAAAATTTAACTCGGCATTATCTTTTAACATATCATCATTATTTTGTTCTAAACTAAGTTTACAATTCTCATTACCTGTTGAAACATCACTATAGATGTTTGTTTCTAAATTATTCTCTTTATTATTATCAATCCCCATAACATCGTTGTTTGCAGTATTTTCTGTTGCACTTATTGCTGAAATACTTAAGATACAAACAAGAAACAACAATAACAATAAAGATAATTTTTTCTTCATCAAATCACCCCATAAAATCATTCTTATAAATAACATTATCAAAACAATATTAAGATATGTATTTTTATTAATAAATCTTTATGGCAAATAATATAATTATATAAAAATGAATGGAAAATACTGAATGTTTATTTGAGAGCAGATACAGAAATTATGATGTAGAAAGTTTGATGAGAAATGAAAAGTTACGGAAATATGGTTGTAGTTTTAAAAGAAGATAATATTCTATATTGAATGTACAATAAACATAGCTATAAATCCAATTGATACTAAAAACATTTTTAACTTTATTGTGTAAGAATTCTCACTTTTCTACAAGCCGAGAAGTTCAAAATTAAATAAGCCTATAAAATTTTACAGACCCGAATATTATAAAAAAATCTTTTTATAATATAAAATATGAAATATATTAATTAATGTATAGTTTTATCATCTGTTTTTTAATATTGGTTGCATCATACTTTATTTACGGGAAAATTGTCGAAAAGGTAGCCGGCACGGATGAGACGCGGGAAACACCGGCATACAGACTGCAGGACGGCATTGACTACATACCAATGTCCAAGATTAAGAATTTCCTTGTTCATTTTTTAAATATTGCAGGTTTGGGACCTATTTTTGGAGCTATACAGGGTGCACTGTTTGGTCCGGCAGCATTCTTATGGATTGTATTTGGTACAATATTCATTGGATGCGTTCATGATTTCTTCTCAGGATTCATGTCCATGCGCGAAGACGGATTAACGATGCCAAGTATTGTATCAAAGTATTTGGGAAGCGGACTTCGAAAATTCGTTACCGTTCTCATGATAATAACAGGAATTCTTGTTGCGGCCACTTTTGCAAAAGGAGCAGCTGACCTGATTGCCAATTTGACCCATATTCCAGTAATTATCTGCATAACAGTAATATTCATTTACTTTTTAATTGCAACCGTATTTCCAGTTGATAAAATCATGGGGAAAGTATATCCCATTTTTGGAGCATTATTACTGATTATGGCGGTGCTGATGACTGGAGGATTACTTTTAAATCCATCATACTCCATTCCGGAGTTTACAACACAAGGCATGTATTTCACTGACAAAAGCATTTTTCCATATTTGTTTGTTACAATAGCCTGCGGAGCCATATCCGGTTTTCATGCATCCCAATCACCAATTATTGCAAGATGCATAGAAAATGAAAATGATGCAAGACCGGTATTTTTTGGAGCCATGGTTCTGGAAGGTTTGGTTGCCCTTTGCTGGGCGGCGATTGCAATGGCATTTTTCCACGGCCAGCCACAGCTTGCGGCAATTTATGGTGCGGCACCTGCAGTAGCAGTCAATGAAATGGCAACAGTATTGGTAGGACCTGTCGGTCTGATTTTAACCATTATCGGAGTTGTAATCTGTCCAATCACCACAGGAGACACTGCACTTAGAAGTGCAAGAATTACAATTGTCGATGAATTTAATATAAACAACGAAAAAATAATATCCAGATTAAAACTGGCATTGCCGTTATTTTTAATATCATTCGGATTGACATTTGTTGATTTCAGTCTGATTTGGAGATATTTTGCCTGGTCCCAATTAATAGTAGCTACAATAGTGCTCTTTGCAGCATCAGCATATCTGATGAAAAAGAAAAAGCAATACATTATTGCACTGGCACCTGCAGCAGTATGTACTTTAATTGCAGTCGGATACATCCTACAAGCAACAGTTATCATCACGGCAGTATTTGTTAAAAGATACAAAAAGTGAACCCGATTAATATGCCAAATCAGGAGTTTAAATCAGCGGTGAAATAATCATATATTTCATCCTTAACCGGAGTTTCTATTTTGAATTTGAAATTAACAATAGGCTTGTCTTTACCTTCAATATTTCTATATAGCTGTTTATAGTTTAGAGGCGTTAATTTGCCTATGTAGTAAAATTCAATTCCTTCATCATTGTTTTTCTGGATAAACAACCCAATATCCAATCCATTATAATTAATTAAAGGCTCCAGTTCCGGTGATGAGGTTTTTCTGTTATCCCTACTCATCCAGGAGAACAGCTCTTTGGATATGAACTGATCATCATAATTAATAGTTTGTGAGATGTCTTCAGCCTTATTATATGTTACAAAGATAGGGCAGGTATTGTATTTAATTTTATATCCGCCAATATTTTGACCGTTCATGAAGTATTTCCAGTTTAAAAGCCTTAAAACATCTTCACGAGAATATTTTTCATATAATTTAAATGGATTTTCATCCCTGTAAACGTTGTCATATTTTAGAAATGCATAATTTATCGCATCTTCAAAGTGCTCCAGATAAGTTGGATTAGCCAGACACTTTGCGAAATGAGGTGAGACCTTAAAATCCTCTGTGAAAAATATATTGTTATAATCAATATCTTCACCAATAAAGTTTTGAATGGTATTTGCCTGATAACCTTCCCCTTTTTCTTTTCTGTAGAAATCCAGGCTTAAAAAGTTAATGGCACCTTTGATTGAGTCTTTTTGATTTTTCAAACCGTAAAGGTCAAAGAGACATTTTTCAATCATTTCAATTGTGAAATACTTATTGTATCTAAGGCAGTTTAAAATAATAAGTTCATGTGGTCTTATTCCCTTGATTAACTTTTTTGAGATTAATTTCAGTGAAACAAGTTCACTATCGCTTAATTCACCGGCATAGTCATCTTCAATTTCACTTAAAAAGAGAGGATAGCATGGAAAATCCTTGTGCTTTAAAATTATCTCTGGGCTGAAATCTGCATTGTTGTAAAAATCACATAATAATGGAATTTTACCTAATTTAAACTTCAGATTCTTATATTTTTCCTTAAAAAGAGCTTTTCTATTAAAAGAGGCACTGTTAATTGATTCATATATTTTCTTTTTGGAGACTTCATCGAAGTTAACGGAAGAAACTCCCGGAATAATCTTGTTTCCCTCCATAAGATAATGTCTTAAGTTATCTTTATCATATGACCTGTCTCCGGACAATGCCAAGGGAATCATATAATTATTTTTATAATTAGCTATGAAATCCAGGATAACAACGAATTCCTTGTTTTTAAACTTTCTCAGGCCTCTTCCAAGCTGCTGGATGAAAATGATAGGTGACTGTGTCGGACGCACAAGCAAAACCTGGTTGATTTCGGGAATATCCACACCTTCATTGAAAATGTCAACAGTAAAGATATATTCCAGCTTATTTGGATTGGAATCATTGGTCAATCTGTCGATTGCATCCAGTCTCTTTTCCTGTGAATCATCACCAGTCAAAACACAGGACGGATGACCGCGCCTATTGAATTCTTTTGAAAGTTCTTTTGCTTCTTTTTTTCTGGAACAGAATACCAAAGCCTTGATTCTATCACCAGAATATCCGTAAAACTCTGATTTTTCCAAAAGATAATCCACCCTTTTGGATGAAGCCAGATAATTGAAATCAGTGAAATTATCGTTAATTTCCTCATTGTCAAATGTAACGTCGCGAATACCAAAATAATGGAATGGGCAGAGCAAATCCTCGTCCAAAGCATCCTGAAGACGGATTTCATGGGCAATATTATGGTTGAATAAGTCATAGATATCAAAATCATCGGTTCTCTCAGGTGAAGCAGTCATTCCCAAGTAGAATTTAGGCTCGAAATAATTGAAAATCTTTAAATAGCTTGGAGCACCTGCCTTGTGAACCTCATCAATAACAATATAGTCAAATTCATCCTTTTCAAATTGCGTATAGACATCATCCTTAGATAATGTCTGAATAGTTGCAAAAATATAGTCCTTGCCATATTCCTTTTTATTTCCAGTTAAAAGACCTAAAGATTTGTCTTTAATAACGTTTTCATAAGCGCTGATGGATTGTTTAGCGATTTGTTCACGGTGAACAATGAATAAAAATCTTTTAGGATTGAAATCCCGAACCGCAAAAGCGGAAGCATAAGTCTTACCCGTACCGGTAGCTGAAACCAGAATAGCTCTTTTTTCATCATTTTTAATTAATTTTCTGATGTTTGTTAAAAACTGCTCCTGCATTGAATTCGGAGCCAAATCCTTAACATTCTTCTTTTTTAGCTCATCAGTAGTTTCTCTTAAAGCTTTAAAATTTAAATTATCCTGATATATCTTTTCATAAGCCGGGAGAATATCTGCAAGATCTTTTGATTTATCCCACAAATCATTGAATTCATCCAAAAGATCGATGATGATTTCACCGCTTTCAGTAGTGGTAAATCCGACATTCCACTCCTTATTTTCAACCAAAGCACTTGAAGTTAAATTGGAACTGCCGACAATAGCTGAATAATTATTGTTTTTCCTAAAAATATAACCTTTAGTGTGAAAGCCTTCATTTTCAGTTGTAAACATTTTAACTTCAATGTTTTTAAAGGAGTTGAGTTTTTCTAAAGCCTTAGGTTCTGTGAAACTCAAATAATCCGTTGTTAAAATCTTACCTTTGATATTTTTTGACTCGAGATTTTTTAACTCTTCCAAAAGAGGAGTAATGCCGCCTAAAGTAATGAAAGCAGTTGAGATTATAAATTCATCACAGCACCTTAACTGATCAATAAGTTCATTTCTGACCTTGGTTTGACTGGAATTGAAAAGCAGTTTAGGTTTAAAGTCATTTAATGAAGGACTATCCTCATCAATGAAAGCCGTTTTAGCTCCATTTAAAATGTTTTCATCAATCATTTTCTATCAATTATAATACTATTTGAAATTTCAATACTTCTAATCTCAGCAAAAAGCAATTGTTTTTCGAATTTATCCTCAGTCTTTTCATACAATTCCTTTAATCTATCCAAATCATAATTGCATTTGCCCATCTCTTCGTCAAGTTTCTTCATCTTCTCCAGGATTTCAACTTCAAACATGGTTTCCTTTAAATAGCTGACAGCATCCACATCTGCAGGAATCCAGTTAACATCATCCAATTCCTCTTTAGAAAGCCATCTTGCATCATTATGCTCCAAAAGCTTAGGAGTTCCGCTTTTTATAATGCAGTCATAACAGGCCATTTTCAAATAAAAAGTAGGATACTGATACTCAATATCAAGTGCAAAATTAGTAATTTCAATTTCAACGTTTAATTCTTCCTTAATTTCACGAATTAAAGCTTCCTCTTTAGTTTCCCCATCCTCTATTTTACCTCCGGGAAACTCCCACTGGTTGATAAACTCACCATAACCCCTTTTGGTGGCGAGAATCTTACCGTCCTTGTGAATAATAGCTGCAACAACATTTAAAGTTTTCATGTGTTAACTCCTCTGGTTTAATATTAAGCAGCTTACGTTATAAAGTTGATGATTACTAATGATAAAATATATAATAAGACTAATTAAGAATTTATTTCCCAATACAGTTAATTATTCTAACAAAAATTTATTAACCTATTAAACACAATATTAATATATAAACTCAAAATTCTGATTAATAAAAAGGAGAGCGGCAAATGGACAACAAACAATTAATCATAATATGTGCTGTTATTTTAATTGCATCATGCATAATATGTGCTGGTGTGTATTTTGGATTAACTAATCAGAATAACAACCAAAATAACACTACCACAAAGAATACCACAAATAATACAAATAATACAAATGTTACAGTTGAAAAAATAGCCAATAATACCGACAAAAATAGTAAAAATAGTGGAGATGAATATGTCTACTCCAAACAAAAAGGAGATTATGTTAAAGCATCCGGACAATATGAAACTGATAGTCAGGGACATGGCATTTATTCATATCAGGGAAGTGATGGTGTAATTTACGAGCAATATTATGATAGTAATGGTAATCCAATAAGTTCTGAAGAACATTATAAATAATTTTACCACACATTCAATTCATAACCCAAGGATTAATAATTAGAACTTACCCATTCATAATTAATTAATCCATCCTGGAACAATAAAGTTTCAATAACAGATTTAATAAATTTAGTTAAATTATCTTCTTCAATATCCGTATTTCCAGGAGTTAATGAAAATGCCCCAACCGAAGGTATTACCAAATCTTCCTGTTTAAAATATTTGGATTTAGTACCCGGATATAAGACATAAGACCCTGAGCTAAGTAAAATTGAATCCTTATAAGTGTGCATTTTATAGATATCTGCATCTTTAAAGACATATTCCTTTTCTTCAAGAGCATCTCTTTTTTCAATTTCTTTTTCAATTTCAGAACCAGACTTTTCACCAATTTTTTCAT
Source organism: uncultured Methanobrevibacter sp. (assembly GCA_902771225.1). Taxonomy (GTDB): domain Archaea; phylum Methanobacteriota; class Methanobacteria; order Methanobacteriales; family Methanobacteriaceae; genus Methanocatella. Next base: position 9,209 of record CACXWH010000052.1, read on the forward strand.
AAAAATCAATGATTTCTAATTCAGATCTATATTTGGCATCAAAATGAATAAAATGTTGATTAACAGTAGTGGTAATTAATAATGTATAATCTGGTTTAAATGCTAGAGAATAAGACTTATAATCTGTTTTATCTGAAAATGTTAAATTATAAAAGAGTTCTATATCAACATCATGACCGCGAATATTTAATTTGAATTTTTTAGATGAACGTTTACCTTTAATAACATTAATACCCCATTTTGATCTGTTTACTTCAAAAACATCTTCAAAATCTATTTTGATAATACTTAAATCATTTAAAACTTTTAAAATTTCAAAGTAACACCAATATTCATATAATTCTGATAGTTTCTTTTCAAATCCTTTGAATTTATTGTTTAAATCATCCCAACTTAATCTAAATGAAAATTCCAACATTAAAAAGTATTGAAAGATATCCCTGTAACCTTCTTTTTTCTGTAAAATTTGGGAATTGAATGGAACATAATCCATTGTTGAAATATGATTAAAGAACTTAGCTGAAAGATAATATTCAATTTCTTCTCTGAAAAATTTTAATTTGTCTTGGATATAACCCTTTTTAGAATTAGACAATAGCTTTTCAACTAAATTTTGAAGCATTTCTAAAAAATACTTGAAAAACTGATTTTCAGGAGTGTCAATGGAATCTTCATGTTTAACTTGATGAATATTTATCGGCAGATAACCGTTTAATTTTTCGGCCATTTTAATTTGAGAATCTGTTTTAAATAATTGGTTAGGTCTAGATACAAGGTTATTTAAAGATGATGAATTTAAATTATTGGCTAAGGAAATTGGAACTATTTCATCATGATTTATTAACTGGGAATGCATGTTTTTAGACAGATATTCAAAAACAGCAGGTAAATTATCTTGCCTAAATAAATATTCTAAAAACATGAAATCTTCATAATATGTTAATTTTTCTTCATTAGCTATCACAAATTCCTGATATAAAGGAGAATTAACTTCAAAAATTAAACTTAGCGCATGCTGTGATAAATCAGCAATCATAGCAGAATACTGATTAAAATAGTCTATTTTTTTAGATCTGACTTCAACAGGAATGGGAATTGATTTTTGATTATCTTTTTTAACATCCAAAAATGACTTTCCAACATAACTTCTGAAATTTAAAGTTCCGGCAAATTTATATTTATTATTATCACCTAAATTGAATCTGAATGCTTTAAAATGACTTTTATTGATTTTAATTAATGAATATAAAACTTCATAACTTGCATTAGCATCCTCTGATTCAAATAAAATTTGATATTCAGTTTCCTCTAAAAGCATTAGATTAGAAAATTGAGATGAATCCGCATTATAATATTGGATTGGAGTTGCATTATCAATTTCATCAACCAGATCAATATTTTCTAAAATAAATGAATCTGATATTTTATGAAATGATTCAATTTCTCTAGCATAATCAATGGAACTAATGGTTAAAGTTCCAATATCTCTTGAAAATTCATCTTTTAAATGAATAGTAACTTTTTGTTCAATCATTTAAATCTAATTAATAAATGAAACATATCTCTGATCGGACAACACTTTAGACATGCTTTGAAGCTTTAAAGCTGAAGTATAATATTTAGAATTATCTTCAGTTACATCAAATAATTTTGCTTGTTCATTATTATCCCAATCAACCAGACACAAATTAAATAAACTATCCAATAGATTACCAATAGCTTTTTGAGATCCATGAAGTTTAGGAAGTATTTTCTGCTTAATCTGAGCATCAAAATATCTCTCCCAATTAACCCAGTTATCAGGCGAATTTTCATATCTCCAGGCAACAACCATGAATCTTAAAATCTCATTAATAACTCTAAATCCAAAATCAAAACCTGTAGATTTAAGAGCATACTGGAAAGAATCAAGTTCATTAGTTAAAACATCCAATAAATTGCCATCAGAACATGAAATTCCTGATAAAATTTCTTTTAAATCTGAAATATTAAGGTCTGAAATATCTGAATCCACCAATGGTGATTGAAGATAATTAACATCACCCTCAAAATCATTATCCTCCAAGTTTAGATTTATATAATCCGATACAGATAAGGTATCAAATTCTATGGTATTAGCCCTATCTAAAACTTTTGGGGAAAACATATATGTTGTTTCATCAACGTTAACTGTACCTATGATAAAAAGATTATTTGGAAGAGTTAATTTAAGATGTTCCCCACCATATAAAGGAATTGGTTCTTTACTTTCAATAGCAGATAAAAAATCGGCAAAATATCTTTCAACATGAGACAAATTCATTTCATCAAGAATTAAAAAATAAGGTTCATAATTATCAGAACTAGCTTCATAAATTAAATCATAAGCTGGGGTTGACTGATATTTTTCTGTAATTGCATTAAAATAACCCAGTATATTTGAATTATCAGTCCAATTTGCACCAACAGGCACAATTTTATATTTGGATATTGTAGGATTACTAGTTATGGAATCATCAAATGTATTATTTATATCCTTGTTTTTTATTTGTTCAATATTTTTAAATTTAAATTTTGGTTTAAAATCTTCAAAATCAAATTTGTCAATTTTAAGTTCTACATCAACAATTTTACCATGATTTATTTGAAGATAATCTTGTAACTCTTTATTGGGGCCAAATGATAATTTAGGTACTATTCTAAATTTTGCTTTAGATTCCATACCATTTACATCAATATTACATCCGAAATAACCATTATAAAAAGGAAAATATTTAAAAATATCTTTATTCATCATCCATTGTCTTTCATTATATGCGGATTTATTAGATTTTTGAGTAATAATAATCGAGCCGTTAGGTTCTAAATAATCATCTGAAATAAAATTATACAAAGATTCACAATCAATTTTTAAATCAACGCTTTGAGAATTATCTTCATCATATAATCTTTTAAAAAAATCTTGAATAGCATTACTTTCATAAAACAATTGAAAACCTAAACTAATACTTCCTTTAGCAGATATACCATCAACTTGCATATTAAATTTCTTTTCACATTCCCTAATAGGCAAAATATTTTCAAAATCATCTTTACCTAAAGTCCAACCTTTATTTTTCCAAGAAGAGTAATTAACTTTAGCTTTAACTGTGAAATACTCTTCCGAAATTTTATCAATTTCATTAGAAAAATCAAATTTTTCAAAAGAATTGTCATTAAATTCCCCAAAAGAGGAAATATACTTAGCAAAAAGTTGTGATAATTTAGTTTTTCCAGTTCCAGAATTACCCGTTAATATTACAAAAGGTTTAACCTTGAGTGACAACAAATAATTTTCAATTATTTCTTTATTAAAGTAATATCCTTCATTTATAAGATAATTATAAAATGAAAGATCTTTTAATTTATTTTCTACCATATCAAAACCCAACATTAATGAATAAAACACATGAATATGATGTATTTAATACAATGTATATACAAACACATATTAAAAAATAACGATCGTCATTAAAAATATTAATTAAATTATATGGAATACGATAAAATAATAAAAAAGAGTTGAGATTTATTTTCTTCAGTTATGATGTAATAACCCACCATAGGCCAATATTCAATTTTTCCTGTTTGGTTGCGTTTGTAGCTCCAGTATAGAACATTTCATTAAAATTAAACATTACTTTTCTCCTAAAATACAGGATTGGCGTTTGAACTTATAACGATACCTGAAGCATTTTTCTATAATGCTTGATCAAGTCACATTGGCTGTAAAAAATAAAATATTCCCCCCGAGTGCAATTAATGTCTTAAAGACAATTAATTGTCCCCCAATGTAATGTTACACCCACATCCCTTAAGTCCAATCCCAAATATTACATTATATAATATAGAATATCCCCATAAATACCGTGTTTACCATTGATTAGTATATTTGGGCCTATACCAAACTCATATTAATGATTGTCCCCCAACAAACCATTAAATGACTTTTAATATTAAAAGGAGAGGTATTTTTCCCACGTAACATTACATCACCTCTCCTTTCATTATTGTTAAAATTTCTCTCTTTATTTCCAATGCATTAAGGACATAATTATATCCCCACATAATTTCATCCCCAATGCAGACGTGTTTAATCCCGTTTTCTACTACACAATAATATAACATATTAGAGTTAATAGCAATTTCCCCGTCTATGACTACTAAACTCAAAATTTTTTCAATACAGCAATTCATCCCGTTATTATTTAATGAAGAAAAGACTAACTGATCATTACATCTATTCAATTCAAAGTCATGTGTTGAAGAGGAGATATCTAAAGCAAATATCCCAGATAAAATTAAAGAACCACCGGATTTTCCCATACCAGGTAAAATTTTTGAAAAATCATATGTGCCGTTGAAAAGAGCATGATGATTTTTAAAATCAGTGTTTAAAAATAAGGTTTTGAGAAAATCAGAACAATCGGTGAGGTAAAAGTTTGAAAAAATAGTGTTTGAAAAGTTAGTATAAAAACATGAAGCGTTGGCAATAATGCTGTCATATTTTAATGAATATACAGGGTTTATGCCAAAGATTTCACATTGTTTTCTACAATCATAGCTATTTTTAACTAATGACAATATACCTAGACTATCTTCATTAAATAAAAATGTATGAATATCACCTAAATCATCTTTTGCAAATGCAAATTCGAATTCATTTAAATTTCCATTTACTGTTAATACGAATACATTACTAGAGTTAGAATTAACATAATTATAATTTATGGATGGGTATAGTATAAAGCTTATATCTTTAGAGATATCAATATTATTGCGGGAATAATTTTTATTATTCTTAGCAAAATTATTGGAAAGCATTGAATCACAATCAAAAGATGAGGTGATGTTTACATTTTTACCGCTTCGGTTATAATGGCCAGATCCTCTGGACAATCCATTAGAAGCATTTACAGCAGAATTATTGCAGACAGTATAATTTAAGCCGTCGGAATAACTTTCGCATAAAATGCCTGAAGTGGAAATATTTTGAGATATTGAAATGTCCCCGACTCCATTATTTCCACTGCAATCCATTACACCACCATCCATTGCATTGCATGATAACATGCAACGGGATGCTAATCCATTATTACCGAAACAAATAGGACTCATCACATCATTACACAAATATTCAACATCAGAACTGCCCGTTTTAATGGAATGTAAATTTGTGAAAGTCGAATTTAGAATTTTGACATTATTTTCAGTTATTTCACAATAACCAATTAATTCACCGGCATTTGCCCTATCATCCTGACTGATTTTAATTAAACAGTTTTCAAATAATACAAACCCACCATATTCCGCAGAATAGGCATTATCTTCTGCAAAATAAGAAAATTGAGAGTTAACAACATAAAATGTGTGATAATCAATAAATCCATCAGTAGAATTTTCAAACGTAATCCTTAAATCGTCTATTTGATTAAAATCAGAACTAATGATATTATCTTCACAATCCGTGTCGATGTCGGCTACAGTAAATTTATCAGTAGAATTTTCAAATGTAAACCCTATATCGCCTACTTGATTAATATCCGGACTAATGATATCATCTTCACAACCCATGTCGATATCATCCACATTAATCAAAGTAAAATTATCCATATCACCCGCATAGGCACAGGATGAAGTAATGAATAAACAAATGCACACTATTAAGAAAAATAAAGACTTCAAGCAATTAAACTTTAATTCCATTTTAATGCCTCCTGACATTTATAATTCCTAAAAGTGAATCTGACAAAATTCATGGTTCATCATATATTTTATACATTATTTAAAGATTTTCGAATGTAAGTGCTTGCTTACATAATTTTAAGGTTTTATATGGCATGAATAAACAATACCTGATACATATATCCCCAATATAGTTAACGGGAAATGTAGAAAATACAGATATGCTATTTTATAATGATTTTGGGTTTAGAGGTCAATTGATTTTCATTACCCTGAATACAATATCTTCAGGACAAGATACTAGAATTACCCGAACTTTAAGGCATATTTAATGTTTAAAAATTAAATTGATATTAAACTATGGCACCCTTCAATCAATCCAACTCCGATTAAAAATATTTTAAACACCCCACATCAAATATCATTTTTATTCTCAAAATGAGTTCTATTTTATCCGATTATTTAGAATTCTCTGGTTTGAAATATTATTAGATAATATTGACTCACATCACCTCCTTAAAAGTTGATTATCAAACTCTCATTACATTTTCAAAAGACAGATGTCAGTGATTGTAATCTTGATTTAAATTTAATAATAAATATATCTATATGGAGTCAAATAATTGGGAAAAAAATAAGAAGACAATTCATTAAATAAAAAGTAAAAATAATAATTATCGATAATATGTGTAAAACATGTCATATTATTGAATGATTCTTTAAGGAAAATGCAATGAATTTCATTTGGAAAATGTCATGGATTTAATTCAAAATGAAAAGAATTCAAATTTAGGCATTCTTAAATTAACAAATACTTATATATTGATTTAAACAAAAAATATTACTGTAACATCTCCCGTGTTACTTAAAAAAAAATCATTTTAGTATATGTTTCGTTAACCGAAACATATACATAAATTCAACACCACCAAAATAACTATTTTTTCATGAAAAACACTTAAAAATAGAAAAAAAGATAATTAATAATCCTAAAAGCATTAAATTAGAAATTTTTAAAAAAAAAGAGAAATTAAAGAAAATAATTCTTTAATTTTAAAAAATTTATACTTGCTTTGCGGTTCGATTGGCATCTGTAACCGTTATCTTATTGGAAATCGAATTTCCATTTGGAGAAGTGGATGTTATTATATATTCACCAGGCATTAATGCAATATTTAACTTAGCAAGACCCTCACTGTCAGTTGTCTTAGCATAAATTACACCATTTATGTTGAAAGTTACAGTTTTTCCGGAATAAGGTCTGCCCTGACCGTCAACCAGCTTTGCAACAAAAGGATCAGGACTGCCATAGACTTTAGTCAAATCAGAAGCAGTAATTACAGGCTTGACAACAATAGTATTTGAAACCTTATCACCATTATAGTCTGCAGTGACAATATACTTACCCGGAGGCAAATTAATATTTAATTTTGCATGTCCTGAACTGTCAGTTTTACGATTATACAATATGCCATTAATGTTAAAGGTTACAACTTCACCGGCACCGGCAGGCTCATCATGCTTTTTGTTCAGTTGAACAGTATAGGCGGAACCGTTCTTATAAAACATATTAAGGTCTTCATTTTCAGAAAAATGGGAATGAACAATAACAGGATTAGATGCTTTTTCATGAGTATCCAATCTCTCGATAGTGATTATATAATTGCCCGGAGGAAGATTAATAGGCAAACTTGCTGTTCCCAAAATACCTGTAGTACGATAATAAATTCGGCCATTAATATTAAAAGAAAGTTTAATGTTTTCCAGAGTAACATTCTGTGAAACAAGAACAATAAATTTTAAAGTATCCCCATACATCTTTGTAAAATTAAAAGAATATATGGTATTTTTAACTGCAACATATGAAATATTTTCTGTTGGAAGATATCCGGGACTTCCATTAAACTTCAATTGTATAGGATATATGCCAGGACTTAAATTAATGGCCAATGAAAATCTTCCATTTTCATCTGTTATACGATTATATGTCATATAATTAGTTTTTAATGAAATAGGCATACCTGCCAAAGGCACACCATCGATGTCAGTTAAGTATCCAGAAAAACTTCTTCCATCCTTATAATACATTGTAAGACCCGGAGCATTGATTCTAGTTAGCTTAAGTGACTCATTACCAATTAAATCATTATTACCACTTTCTTCTTTTAAATTAGAAGAATAATTCTGTTGACTATCCAAAGATACCACATCATCTAAAGATGCACCAGACAAATCTCCAGCATCATCTAAAGATACATCAGTATCATCTAAAGATGCACCAGTCGAATCGCCAGTATTATTAATTTCTGTTATTTCATCTGTAGCTGAAACACCAGCTATTGAAACAATACATAAAATAAAACAAAGAAAAATCAAAATCTTTCTTTTCATAATATTAAATCTCCCAATATATGATATTTTAAAAAAATTTTTAAATATATACATAAATGTTTAATGAAACATCGATAAATATCTATTGATTTAATTTTTAAATGAAATGAAAAATAAAAAAAAGCAGAGGTTAAAAGATTTAACCTCTATGGAGTTATTGTAATTTTGTTTGCAATATTTGCACCATTATAACTGGATGTTATAATGTATTCACCGGAAGGCAATCTAATGTTTAATTCAGCCTGACCATTGCTGTCAGTTGTCCTGCTATATAAAACACCATTGACATTAAACTGGACTTTCTGTTCTGCATAAGGTTTACCCTGACCGTCAAGTAAAGTAGCCCTAAACTTAGATCCATCCATATATTTCATTCTAAGATCAGAAGCACTTAAAACCGGTAATACTGTGATATCATTAGAAACGGAACATTCGTCATAACTTGCAGTAATGACATAATTACCTGGAGGCAAATTAATATTCAATTGAGCTATACTGGAAGCATCGGTCTGTCTTTGATACAATACACCATTGATATTAAAAGTAACAAGTTTACCTTCACCAACAGGATTGCCGTCAGCACCTAAAACTGTAACAGTATATTGAGTAGCATTTCTGTAATATTTGACAATGTCTCTGTTTTCAACAACAGTAGATAAAACAGTAATATTGTTAGCAGCATTTTCTCCAGTAACCGGATTAATTGCAGTAATTACATACTCACCAGCAGGCAAGTTAATGTTTAATTTAGCCAGACCTTTATCACCGAAAACTTTACGATCATACATCACACCATTGATGTTAAATTTCACATCAGTTCCGTCAGCCAAGAATTTACCCTCAGTATCAATGAAAGTTGCATAATATTGAGTGTCGTTTCTATACATTTTCACAACATCAGTACCGTTAACAGTAGATAAAACAGTAATAATGGCGTGAACAGGATCTAGATATTTTATGGATACTGTTGCATTATATTCATTGCTTGGTAAATTAATTGCCAAACTAGCAACACCACTTTCATTAGTATTTCTAGTGTAGTTTCTGCCATTAATATTAATGTTAACTGATTTGTTTACTAAAGGATTGCCTTTGTAATCAGTTACAGTTACAACAAATCTTTCAGGACCACCATAATATTTGGTTACATCAGGAGCAATAATTATGTCTGATGAATCCACAACAGTTATATTAACTTCTTTGGTTTCTGAGTAGTATTTATCATCACCAGAGTAAGTTACAGGTACTGTACGGTTAGTATCTGAAACCGGTAGAATAATTATTGCAGTACCATTTACAACATCAGCTGTGAAGTTTTCACCCTGATCAGTAGCAGTAACAGTACCTGTAGCATCTTCAGGTAAAGTTACATAAATAGTAGCATTTTCACTTTCACCAATTTCCGGAGCATAAAGACTCATATTAGCATTTTCTTTTTCTTTAGGATAAACAGTAATGTTTACAGTAGTTGAAGCAGAATTATAGAATTCATCACCAAGATAGTTAACCTCAGCAGTAACATTATCAGTCAAACCCGGAACAACAATCTCAGCAATAGCTCCACCGATCATATGAGGCACAATAGTACCACTGAAAGTTTTATCCCCAACAGTAACAGTAACAGTACCACTAGCAAAACCATCATTTACAAAACCGGTAACAACAACAGTAGCATTTTCACCAACAGTAATAGGTTCAGCACTAGCAGAAATCGTTAAATTCTTTTTACCAGGAGAATTAACAACAATCTCAACAGTAGTATTAGCAGGATTATACTTATCATCACCAAGATAGTTAACCTCAGCAATAGTAGTTTCATTTAATCCAGGAACAATAATCCTAGCGCTCAAGAGTACCACTGAAAATTTTATCACCAACAGTTACAGTAACATTACCACTAGGAGCACCATAACTCGTAAGCGGAAAACCAGTAACAACAACAGTAGCATTATCACCAACAAAAATCGGCTCAGCACTAGCAGAAATCGTTAAATTCTCTTTACCCGGAGAATTAACAA
>CACXWH010000053.1 GCA_902771225.1 uncultured Methanobrevibacter sp.
AGATATCCCCCATTTGATTGGAATTGCAAGAAAAACTGTCAGCACCATAAACCGAAGCATAGGATTTGCATTATCATTAAATATAATAGCTATGGGATTAGCGATTTTAGGTTATTTAAATCCTATTGAAGGAGCATTGATTCACAATATCTGTTCTGTTGTTGTTATAATTTACTCTTCTTCCTTAATCACATACAAAATTTCCAAAAATTATGAAAAGTTAGGCACTACTAAAAATTTAAATAAGACAAAACTAAAAAAATATATTTATAAAAAACATGGAGGATTTTAATATGGGACTCGAAGAAAAAGAAATTAAAGTTGTAGGAATGCACTGCCCTTCCTGCGTAAATGCTGTACAATTATCATTAACTGATGTTGATGGAATTGAAGATGCAAAAGCTGATTTAGATTCAGGAATCACCAAAATCAAATTAGATCCAAACACAGTAAGTGAAGACGACATTAAAGATGCTGTTGAAGAAGCAGGATTTAATGTAGAATAAATTTTTTTTGATTAAACTACGAAATATAGTTTAATCCCAACCCCTTTTTTTAAATATTAATTCAAATATTTCTTAATAAGAAAATTCAATGCCCTAATTGAAATATCAAATTTTATATAATTTAAAAAATAAAATTAAATTCATAAATGAAATTCTAAATTTTTAAAGGGATTAAAATGAAAACTGTTGCAATTAATGGATATGGAACTATCGGAAAAAGAGTTGCTGATGCTGTTGCAGGTAAAACTAGACCAAATTACGAAGCAAAAACTGCAGTTGAAGAAAAAGGTTATCCTCTATACATTGGAATTCCTGAAAGAGAACAAATGTTTAAAGATGCAGGAATTGAAATTGCAGGTACTGTTGAGGACATGATTCAAGAAGCAGATGTTGTTGTTGACTGTACCCCTGGAACTATCGGTCCGCAAAACCTTGAAATGTATAAAAAAGCTGGTGTAAAAGCTATTTATCAGGGTGGGGAAGACCATGAATTAACTGGCCTTTCATTTAACGCTATTTCTAATTATAATGATTCTTATGGTAAAGATTATACAAGAGTAGTATCCTGTAACACTACTGGCCTTACTCGTACATTATGTACAATAGACCCGATAGCAGATATTAAAAAAGTTAGAGCAGTAATGGTTAGACGAGGATCAGATCCGTCTGAAATAAAAAAAGGTCCAATTAATGCTATTGTACCTAACCCTCCGAAAGTACCATCCCACCACGGTCCTGATGTAAAAACCGTTATGGACGGTATTGATGTTACCACAATGGCCTTACTCGTACCTACTACTTTGATGCACCAGCACAATATTATGGTTGAAATTAACAACGAAGTGGAAACTGAAGAGATTGTTGAAGCATTGGAAAAACGTTCAAGAGTTATTGTTGTTGATGCTGCAGATGGTCTTGGTTCAACCGCAGAGTTAATGGAATATGCTAAAGAATTAGGTAGAAACAGGAATGACTTATACGAAATTCCAGTATGGAGAGAATCCATTAATGTTGTAGGAAACGAATTATTCTACATGCAAGCAGTACACCAGGAATCTGATGTTGTTCCAGAAAATATTGATGCTATTCGTGCACTTTTAGAAATGGAAAGTGATAACGAAAAATCAATTGCAAAAACAAATAAAGCTATGGGAATTTTATAATTCCCCTATTTTACTCTTTTTTAAATTTTTTTGATTTAAATGAAAAATAAAGTCTTTTTCGGACCTGCCGGAAGTCCGGTCAATTATAAAGGTGCAGCTTACAAAGCTCCAAAATATATTCAAAGAATTGGTCTTGATTCTTATGAATATCAATCTCCTTATGGTGTGAGGATTGGTGAGAAGTCTGCCCGGATATTAAAAGAAGAGTCTGAGAAGTTTGATATTCTAATTTCAATGCATGGTCCTTATTATATTAATTTATGTGCTAAAGATAGTGAAAAAATCGATAAAAGCATCGGCCATTTGATAGCCACTGCCCGTGCTGGCGAATGGATGGGTGCTTATAGACTTGTTTTCCATCCCGGTTTTTATACAAATCAAAAGCCTGAAAAAGCAATGGAAGTTTCTAAACAAACCGTTAATCGTTTATTTGAAGAACTTGAAGCAGAAGGTATTGAAAATTTTACTTTTGCACCAGAAACTACTGGTAAAAGAACACAACAGGGAAATATTGGAGAAATTGTTGAGTTATGTTCAAGTTTTGATCATTTTGAACCGACAATCGATTTTGCACATATTCATGCTAGGGGAAGAGGTTATTTAACTAAAAAAGATGATTATAATTGTATTTTTTCAATTCTAGAAGATAACTTAGATATTGACCGTCTGCATTGCCATTTTACAACTATTGAATATGGTCATGGTGGAGAAGTCAAGCATCACACTTTAGATGAAAGTGATGATTACGGTCCCCAAATTGAAGATTTACTTTCAAATTTAATAGATAATGGTTGGAAAGCCAATATTATTTGTGAAACTCCTCTTAGAGATGTTGATGCTTTAAAAATGAAAGAATTATATGAAAATATGATTTAATTTCTTTTTAATTTTAAGATTACTAATTCAGAATCTGTTCCCCATCTCATTGGAGTGTCCATTGATCCGACACCAGTAGTTACATGCAAATATCTGCCTAAATTATTTTTAAATAAACCTCGATTATATTTAAACAATATTTCTGCAAAGTTTACTGCAGGATAGAACTGTCCGCCATGAGTATGGCCGGATAACTGAATATCAAAACCTATTTTTGAAAATTCCTCCCAATGATATGGAACATGATAATTAATAATATTTACAAAACCCTCTTTAACTAATGATTCCTCAATTTCGGGAACGGATCTATCTTCAAAGCTGAATCTTAAACCGAAAATATTTAAATCTTCAAATTCCATTGAGGCATTATCTAAAATAATGATTCCTGCATTTCTGCAAGCTTCAAATACGTCTTCAATATCAATATAGAAATCATGATTTCCCGGAGTAAAAATGATGGGCATATTAACTTCTTTAAATGCTAAAAAATCATCTTTTTCAACAATTGAAGATCCGTCAGCCAAATCTCCTGAAATAATAGTTAATTGGCAAGTATCTTCAAGTTCTTTTAATTTATCTGAAATTTGGCGAATAATCTTTTTATGTCTTACAGAACCAAAATGAACATCAGACAAGTGGACAATATTAATATCATGCTTTAAATTGTCTAATTTTAAAGTTTTTTCATTGACAACTAATTTATGGGCTTTGTAATAATTATAAACACCTAAAATAGGCACAACAGCCAATAATATTATCTTAATCTCAAAGGAAAGTGGGATGAACATGTCAATTAAGTAGATTATTAAAATATCTATTAAAAACATTAGAGATGCCCACATCCAAACTCCATCAACAGCAGTTAAAAACCTGCCAGGAATAGTAGATTTTTTAACTTCAAAAAACATCGGCACCGAACGCAATAATCCAATCAATAAAACCATCATCATTATATAATTATCATTGCAACCGCCCAATAACAAAAACATATATTTTAATAAGAAAAATTCAAATACCATATAAAATGGCGTTGAAATAAGGACTCTTTTTGTTCTGAAACTCATTAATTTTACTCCAAAATTTTAAATAATATTTATAATATATATAGAGATATTATTTATATAAATTAAACTCGGTGGTTTTTTGAAAAATAATTCTAAGAAAAGCGAGTCTAAAATCCAAAGTCAGAAATCTTCCATTTTTACATCAAACAATAAGGATAATGCAGAATGTTTGGTTTTAAAAACCGCAGGATATCCTTTTGACTTTGAATTAATGGAAAATGCTTTAGAAATTACAGACAAGGGTTTATTTGAACAATATGCTCGTGACCAATGGTTAGGTATGGAAGTCGCAAGCGGCACATATCTTTTTGATCAAAAAATCATCCCTGATTTTGCATTTAAAGTAGTATCTATAAAACCTGAAAATTCAATAATTTCTGAAGACACTAAAATTAATATTATTATTGAAAAAAATAAGGAATCTGCCCTTAAATCAACAAAAAGCAATATTAAGCTTTCAGATATTATAGGCCAGGCAAATGCAAAAAATAAAATTAAGGTTATTGAGAAATTTCTTAAAGAACCTGAAAGTTTTGGCGTTTGGGCTCCAAAAAATGTTTTATTCTATGGTAGTCCCGGTACCGGTAAAACCATGCTTGTTAAAGGACTTGCAGGTGAAGTTGATGTTCCATTGTATTTAGTTAAAGCAACTTCACTGATTGGTGAACATGTGGGTGATGCAGCATCTAAAATACATGATTTATTTGAAAAAGCATCCAAGAATTCACCGTCAATAATTTTTATCGATGAAATTGATGCAATAGCGCTCCACAGGTCATTTCAGGCATTAAGAGGAGATGTTTCTGAAATTGTAAATGCCCTTTTGACTGAAATGGATGGAATTGAAGAAAATGAATCTGTCATTACCATTTGCGCTACAAATAACCCTTCCTCACTGGATAATGCCATCAGAAGCCGTTTTGAAGAGGAAATTGAATTTAAACTTCCAGAAGATGATGAAAGAAAAGAAATATTTAAAAGAAATATTGAAACATTGCCTTTGGAATGTGATGCAGACATTGATAAATTGGTTAAATTATCAAAAAATATGTCCGGAAGAGACATTAAAGAAAAGATACTTAAAACTGCACTTCACCATGCAATAGCTAATGATAAAGATATTGTTGATATGAAAGATATCGATTATGCTGTTAAATCAAGTAAAATAAAAACAAGCACCGTTAAAGGAATGTTTGAATGAAATTTAAAAACCGGATTTATGATGCATTTAAATACACATTAAAAGACTGGAAAGCCATTATTCTTTTAGGTGCAGTTCTTTGTATTGCATCAACAGCAGGAGAATTTCAAACAGATAGTTTAACTATATTTTTTATTATATTAATTATTTCAGTGACAACATCGATTTTTGAAGAAGGTTATCGTTATAGAATAATTGAAAATACAATTAACGGAAATAATTCACCTCCATTAATTGAAAATCCTTATAAACTGATGAAAGAGGGTTTTGTGGAAGTAATCACATTATGTATATATATTTTGATTATGAATGGTATTAACTTATTAATAGATAAATTAAACTCTATGGAACAGCCGGCAATAGCTTTGATTATTTTTGCAATAGGATATCTTTTTTATTCATTTTTAATAGCTTCAGGAATTAATAAGGTTCTTCATGGAGGAAAATTTTTATCAGGATTGAATTTCATTGAAATATTAAAACTATACTATAAAATAGGATTGAAAGAAAGTATTTTTTTAATAGTTGCTGGTGGAATAAGTATAAACATACTTTATCGCGCTATTTTTAATTTAAATATTTTCGCTGCAAATAATAATATTATTGATTATTCAGTATCATTCATTATAAATCCTATTCTAATATTATTCATAACTAGATTAATAGCCTTATGTGGTAGAGAAACTATTCGTGATTAAAATCAAAGATATATTCTGCAGATTCAAGTATATCCTGTTTTTCATCTCGTGCAGCTTGTTTTAGATTCTGCGAAATGTCAAAAAATATTTTATTGACTATTGAATTTGTTAAATTATTGAGAATTTTACTACTGCCATCTACATCAGACAACTTTGAATATGCTTTTTTTGTTTCTCGTTGCCTTATATCTTCCATAGATTTCCTTAAACTAGATAGCAAATCATCAACTTCCATTATTTTAAAGGAATTTTTAAGTAAAATGTACTCTTCATTGATGATGATTTCTGCTTCATCAAATTCTTTCTCACGAAGCTTTGTATTATAATCTGCAATTTCTCGTAAATCATCAATATTAAATAATTTAACACCCAAATCATTAACATCCTCAGAAATATCCCTAGGATTTGCAATATCAACCATCATTAACTCAGAAGTTTCTAAACCAATATCTTGAAGTCTTTGTTTAGTTATGATAGAATGTGGTGCACGGGTAGCGCTGATTACCAAATCAGCATTTAGCAAATATTCATCAAGTTGGGAAAATAAAACAGCAGTGCCATCCAAATCATTAGCAAGTTCAACAGCCACATAAAAAGTCCTATTAGCCACAAAAATTGCATTTAACTCTTTTTCCGCTAATGCCTTAGCTACAAGTTTACCCATTTTTCCAGCACCGATAACTAAAACAGATTTACCTTTCAAATCACCCAAATGGGATTCTGCCAAATCAACGGCAGCAGATCCAATAGAAACAGACCCTTTATTAATATTGGTTTTATTTCTAACAACCTGTCCCACATGAATAGCTTTTGTGAAAATTAAATCCAAGGATTTGCCGCAATGATGTTCCTTGACTGCTTTGGCCTTGGCGTCCTTTACCTGTCCTAAAATTTGATCTTCACCAACAATCATAGATTCTAAACCAGAAGTCATACGAAGCAGATGCATTACAGATGCTCCACCGTATTCAATAATAATGCTTTTATTTTCATGTGACAATAATTCATCGTCAAAAGCTATGTTCTCATTGTGAATATAATATTCTTTACGATTACAAGTAGATATTTCCACATATTCATTAATAGAATATTTTTCCTGCAATTTATCAAACAAATCATCTATTTCTTTTGAAATATGCTCCATAGATTGAATATCTGCAATTTTATGGTCAACCCGTATGTTAAGTATCATCAAAATCCCTCTTTATTAACTCACAAATAACAGCCTTTGCCCTGTCAATTTCTCTTGCCCTTATTAATTCCCGAATATCCTCATCTTCAAATATTTTATATAAATAATCCCGCCTGTCCTTTTGATCAGGAATAATTTCCTTTAAAAGTGAACGTGAATAATCCTGAAGTTCGATTTCCAGAATATCCTCTTCAGTAATGATTGACTGTATTTTTTTTCTTAATTGCCTTGCCATTAATGGACTTTTACCATTAGTAAAAATAGAAATTTCAATATCGCCAATATTAAAACTTGTTGGAACAATTACATCCCCGTCATTGGGAAAATCCGCACGATTAACTAATTTTTCATGAGAAATATCTGCAACATAATCAGATAATTGTCTATCTCCACTAGCTATCACAACAAAATCTGACCAATCAACTAAATCATCAACCTCATCAGTTGAGTGTAGTTTTGCTCCTTTAGTTATCAGTTCTTCATCAATTGAACTGCCCGCCAGCTTTACAATTGCTCCATGGTCTAAAAATTTATTAGCTCTTCTAGTTGCAACTTCACCAGTACCTAAAATAAACACTTTTAATCCAGAAGTTTTCAAATAAAGAGCTGTCCAATTCATTTTAATCAGGATTTTCTAAAGATTTTGCTTTAAGAACACTAACAGCTTTCCTTAAGTCATTATTACATTCAGTTAAAATATTCATAGCTTCAAGTTTTGAAATATCAAATGTATTGGCAAGTGCTTCAGCTCTTGCATCAGGTTCTGGTTTTTGAATACCAGTTAATTTTTCTGAAAGCTCTTTTTTTAAATCCAAATACTCATCATGAGTCATGCCCATATTTTTTAAAGTCATATCTCTTAAAGGACAAGGTTTAGACGGTTTGCAACACCAAATTAATGAACCGAAACAAGTGCCTGCACCTTCACCTAATCTTGTATTTTTACCAAACTCAGTTTTAATTTGAATATATTCCTGAGGAGTCAAATTTACTTCCTCTAATGCATTTAAAACCGGACATGGTTTTACAGGAGGACAACAAAAAGCAAGTCCTCTAACATCTCCACCCCTACATATATGAGAGGGCGCATCTTCCCAAGTCATAATAATTCACCATAAAATAATATTTTAATCTTTCTTCGTGACAATATATAATACTTTGTAAAAAAAAGCATTTATCATCAAAAATTACTAGTATCTATGAAATACATATTATTAATTGGAGATTATTATATGAAAATATGGAATCCTGTAGCATTTTTTATTAGTTTAATTATGAGTATTGTCATGGCATTAATCTTTTCATATCCTCAGGGAATGCCTGTTTGGCTATGTTTTGCATTATGGCCCATAAGATGGCCGGTAGCATACTTTTTTTCTAATTTCATCTGCAATCCAATAGGCTTTAAGTTAGCAGTTAAAGTATTTAATTTCAGACCCGGACAAAAAACAGGTATTTGGAACCCAGTTCCATTCTTCATTAGTCTCCAGATGAGTTTTATCATACCTTTAATATTTGCTGTCGGATTTGGCGGATTAAGATTTGATGCATTTTTATATATGTGGCCAATCAGATGGTTTGTAGCATACTGTTTAATAAACTTTATCGTGATGTCATTATCAATAAAATTAGCTATGAAAGTTTTTAATTATAATCCTGGAGTGCAGTAATGAAAATAAATGGAATTAATGTAATCGTTCAAAGAAAAAACATTAAAAACATGTATCTTCGGGTTATTCCTCCGGAGGGTAATGTTAAAATTTCTGCCCCTTATTTTGTAAGTGATGATGAAATCATTGAGTTTGTTAACTCCAAAATGGACTGGATTATGGATAAACGATTAAAAATTGAAAACAATGAATACATTCCCGATTTAAAATATGTCAATGGTGAAAAACATCTTCTTTGGGGTGAAGAATACACTTTACAGTTAATAGCGAATAATATTAAAACTGCTTTTGTAAATGAGAATACATTATATCTTCCCGTTTCTAAAAGAAGCAAAATTAAAAATCGCCAAAAAACATTAGAAGATTTCTATAGGGCGGAACTTAAAAAAGAACTTGATAATATTTATGATAAATGTACGTCCGTTGTTGGCAGGAAAGCTGAAGATATAAAAATTCGCAAAATGAAGAATTGGGGTAACTGTAAGAAAAATAAAGTTATTACTCTTAATCTGAACTTGGCTAGAAAACCTAAAATATGCCTAGAATATGTTTTGATTCATGAATTATGTCATCTGATTGAGTTCAATCATTCGAAAAAATTTAAAATGCTGATGGATAAAAATTGTCCAAATTGGAGAGAAATTAAAAAAATATTAAATGAATAAAAGAGAATTATCCTTCTCTTTTAAGCATGTCTTCTTTTTCATCCGGTGTTAGTTGATTAACAATATCTTCAGGAGTACCAATATCCAATAATTTTCCACCTCTCATTAAAGCAGCTCTGTCACAAACATCCAATACGAAATCCATATCGTGGGAAATAATAATAAATGTTTGTTCCAATTCAGTACGTGCTTTTAATATTGAATCTGTAACAACAACACGTGTAATAGGATCCATTGTTCCTGTAGGTTCATCCAATACTACAAGTTTAGGTTCCTTAATTAATACTTGGGCAAGAGCAACCCTATGCTTTTCCCCAACACTTAACTCACCAGGATATTTTTCTAAAATAGTTTCTGCCGTTGCATCATCAAATCCTACAGTAGTTAATGCATGAATAGCTTGAATTTTAGCAAACTCTGCAGGTAAATCTAAACTGATAGCGTCAGTTAAGTTACCTAAAATATTCCTATGAGGATATAATGAATATTCCTGGTGCAATAATCCGATATAAGGCATGATACGGCCACGGTTAAGAGGACCGACTTTTGTCATGTCAATCCATTCATCACCTAGTTTAATTTTAATATCACCGCTGCTTAGTTCAGTCAATCCCATCAACATTCTTGTTGTGGTAGTTTTACCGGATCCGCTTAAACCTACAATACCGAATATTTCTTCTTTGTTAATGGTTAAAGAAACACCGTCAACTGCTTTAATAACTCCTCTTTCAATTGAATAATAGTGTTTTTTAACATCTTCCAATACTACTTCAGGTTCACCGAATTCAGGTATTTCCGGCTTTTCAGGAATAGGTACGGTTGCCATGAAATTATCGACAACAGTTTCTGCATCCCCTTCTTCTTTAATTTGACCATTTTCAAGCCAAACAACTTTATCTGCAAGTTCTGTCATGACTTCAGGCCAGTGAGAAGTAATTAGCATGGTGATTCCCTCGTTTTTTACACCATCTTTTAAAGTGTTGTGAAGTTTCACTGCAGTCTGTGGGTCTAAAGTACCTGTTGGTTCGTCAGCTAAAAATAACATTGGGTTTTTAGCAAGCTGTCTTGCAAGTACTACTCTTTGTTTTTCCCCGCCACTTAAATCACGTGCAATGTGAGTAATACGATGATTCATTTGAACCATTTCTAATAGTTCTAAAGATTTGTAAAGACTTTCCTCATATGATAAACGGTCACCGATTGCCCTCATAACATTTTCAATTACTGTCTCTTCGTCATATAATGCAAAATTACGCTGCAACATGATGGATATTCTTCTTCTAATTGCTGCGAATAATTTTCTATCACAGTTAAAGAAATCAATTTCCCGAACTGCTAATTCACATCCACAACTACATTTTTCTCCATCTTTAGAAGGAGGTTCAATGGTTAAACAGTTAGGACATACAGCAACATTAAGCAATATTTTACCGGAATCTGGCCAGTAATCTTTTGTTCCTCTAAGCATGTTAATTAAAACAGATTTTCCACTTCCACTACGTCCTAAAATACCTAAAGTTTCCCCTTCACCAATTGTTAAGTTAATATCTTTTAAAACGTCAACCCCATTAAAGGATTTGGTAATGTTTTTAAGGGTTATAAAATTCATCAAAAATCACCTATTGTATATATAATATTAAATTTAAACATGAGTGTTAATAATACTTTTGATTTAAAAATTAGAAATATTGAAATTTAAAGTTCCGGAGATTATGGCACGGGCTATTGAAAATCCATAAACCCCGCATTGATACATTTTCTTTACTTTATCAATAGAATCTATTGAATTATTTCCAATGACTTTAATATCGGTATTTTTGCAGACATTTTCCAGCAATTTCCAGTCTGCATCAAAAACATCAGGGTTCATCGCGTCCAGATGAATATAGTCTGCACCTGCATCTTCAATTATTTTTGCAACGTCTAAAGTATTGATTCCTTCAACATTTGCTCGTATTTTAACAGAAACCTCACTTTTAGCACCATCAACAATTTGAGAAATAAATTCTGCCAAATCCGGGCGTTTCAGCATTTCTTGACCACAACCAATAGAAGTAATTTCTTTTTGACGGCAATGACAGTTAAGTTCTATGATATCTAAATTTTTTATTTTAGAAGCTTCAATAATCGGTTCGGGATTTATTGATCGTACATTTGCACTGACACGAACATTTGGATGGGTTTTTTTAATTTGATTTGCTTCACTTTCTATATGGGGTATGATTTTATCCAATTCAAAGTGGAATTCTTTTCTTCCTCTTTCAATTATTTTTTGAGATGCTTCAATAGTTTTTTCATCCAAACTATATCCGCCTAAAGTAACTACATCAAAACCGTATGGAATAACTTTATTTAAAAATTCTGCATTTGTTATTCCGGCCATTGGTGCAACTACTTTTATCTTAAAATCCCCCTAATATTCTTTTTCAACTACCCATGTCCAAGGTGCATTATCGCGGTCACGAATTTCTTCAAGACCAATATCTGCCATGTATGCTGCATCTTCAGCATTTTTTCCTCTTCCGATTCCTGCTTTAAGACCAATACCTATTTCTTCATCAATTTCAACCAATAGTTCTTTTATTTCTTCTTCACTTAACCCATTACATGGAGACATGAAATTATCTCCGCCAATGAAGAATAATAGGGCACCTTTTTTAATTAATTTGGTCATTAAGTAATGTTGAGCTTTGTTTACCATGAAACTTGTATCGAATGCTGATTCAATATCAGTTAACGTTTCTGTTACACTGTTGATGTCAATATGGGCAGCCTGAACGAAACTGTCTTCTTCTGATACTAAACTATCGATAGCCAAAATTTCCTTTCTTTGTGATGATTGTGCACCGCCTTCTTTTTGAAGAGCTATTGTGGCTAATTTTTGAGCTTCATGAGGGGTTTTGGCTGCTCCAACACCCATACTTATTGTTATAGGATACCTGTTTCTTATTGACCTTTGAATTCTTAAATGATCCTCTTCATCCAGACCATTTGAAATGGCAAGCAAATTATCAAATCTTGTAAAGAAAACCAAACCTTTTTTATTACCAAAATGGTTGTTTAAATCTGCAAATAAACTTGCCTGTAACATTTGTAAATCTGATTCTGTACGTGGCTTTGGAGTGACTGTCCATGGCCCATAATTATCAATTTGTATCAAAGTCATTTGTATCATTACATTACCGCCTTAAATATAGATGCCTTCTAAAATTTTTTTTGTCAAATTTATTTTGACATCTGAACTATTCATAATAGTATTTGTAATTATTACTTTATTAATAATTTCGCCTATACTATCCTTTAAATTTTCATCTTTTTCATCAATTACCATTACATCCAAAAAATCTTTATATAACTCAGCAACCCCTAATGAAGACACTTCAATTCCTAAAGCTTTCATAAATTTTGAAGCTGGACCTGAAACAGAATCATTTCCAATTATTGGAGAAACTGCAACAACATGAGTACTTTTAAGTGCTTCTTTTACACCTTTTAGAGAAAGTATTGGCATTATTGAAGTTACAGGATTTGACGGTCCGATTATTACCGCATCGGAATTTTTTATTGTATCTATAACGCTTCCGGCAGGCGTAACTTTTGAAAAAACAATATCTTTTACTTCAGGTTCACACTGATGTTTAATTAAAAATTCATGAAATTCCAATTCCCCAATATCGGTTAGAATTTTAATTTCTGAATCTTCATTACTCATAGGAATAATTTTTGAATCAATACCCATATGTCTTGCTTGAATATCAACACTTTCTTCAAGTGAATGATTTTGCATTAAGAGAGTCTTTTGTATTTTAGTGGCTCTGTCAATATCCCCTATTCTAAGCAACTCTGGAGATGATAATTCTGCAAGCCTTTCATTTGTTATGAAAGTATCATTTTTAACACCATACCAAAGCTCATCATTAATCATGTCAGCCATCGTATAAAGAACAGTATCAATGTCTGCTGAAACATACACTCCTGAAAAATAATCATTTTCTAAAGTATTGACTATAATTGATAAGTCTTCAGGATTTACAACTTCTTTAATTCCCTGCAATAGTTTTGGAGTACCTGTACCTCCGGATAAAACACAAATCATAATAATCCCTTATTTCCTAAATACATCAAATTCCTTTGGCCTAATTAATGGATTTATATTTGAAGAATCATCCCTTAAATGATTAAAAGCACCAAATCCAGAAACAATAACAACAGGAAGACCTTCATCAGCTTGCCCCATAATTAATGAAGCTGCACTAGCAAGTTCATCAGCAGTTGCAATTTCCGTTGTTTCAAGTTCTCTGCCATATAAATCTTTTTCACCGATTCTAACCCATAAAGGATTAATACCGCTGCATCCGATAGCTGTTCCAATAGCACCGATTCTAAATGCTCTTCCCTGAGTATCGGTTACAATTACAGCCAAATCCTTCCCAAATTCCTCTTCCAAATATCGCCTAATTTTTAAAGCGGATTCATCAGGATTATCTGGAATTGGAGTGGCAAGACCATCTTCAATATTAGATTCATCAATAGCAGCATTTGCACAAACAAAACCGTGTTTGGTTTCACAAATGATAAAATTAGGACCAATTTCAACGATTTCAGTTGAATTGTCTAGAATCACCTGAACAATTTTCGGGTCTTTTTTACAGATTTCAGCTATTTCATATGCTTTTTTGGATACTTCGATTTCATTTAAGTCAATGATATTTCCTTCAGCCTTTGAAATTAACGTCTCAGCAATTAAAATAATATCTCCATCTTTTAAATCATAATTCATATTTAAAATAGAGTCTTTAATAATTTGTGCAATATTATCTCCCGCATGAACTAAAGGAATATCTTCCAGGCCTATTAATTTGATTTCCATATTATCATCTTAAAAATAAAAAAAAAATTATGGATTATAGACATCTATTGTCCATTCTCCATCAAAAACAGTAGCACAAGAAGTGACCGGTTTTTCATAATTTGCAAAAGTACCTTCATCAAAAATAAATTTAGCAGCTTCGGTTGAGGTTTTTGCATCAAAATCAACAGGATCAGGTACTTGACTACCATATGTTGATATGAATGCTGCTTTCCCATAAGGCACTTCTTCCACTAATAATTTTTTATCACTAACAATTCCAATAAAACAACAATATTCATCTTTTTTATCTGAAGATGTTACAACACCCGCAATTCTCGGAGTATTATAATCATCTTTTTCATAATCCATAGTAAGTAATGAATAAGCCAATGCGTCTTTAATATTCATTCCTAAAGCGATTTTATCTGCAATAACATCTGTATGAGAACCATTTGATATAATTGCAGTATCGCCAACAATACGAAGACTGTTATAGGCGATATAAGTATTTTTATAAATGTCCTTTTCAAAACCTTCTTTTGGAACAACTGCTGATCTTGTATCAAATTTTAAACATTGCCTATTAGGAAATGATCTGCTAGACACACGATATGCAGCAAAAGGTTTACCATCAGTATTCATTCCTATTGATAATATCCTTCCAGTATACATACAATCCACTCCAAATTACATTCTTGGACGTTGAACAGCCTTATCAGGAGAAATTCCATTAGGAGTTGTAATTATAATCTCTCCGGGCTTGATCGATATTTGTCCTTCATCTATAACTTTCGCCTGAACTCCAACGGCACCTCCGGCAATGGCATCAGACCTATCGACACCATTAACGGTGACTTTATGCAAGTTAGCAACAGGCACAACATAATACTCAGCATCACCAGAAACATCCGTCACATTTGGTTTACCAGTAGCACCACTGTCAGTAGCCTGTGTTGGTGTATCAACAGCTGAGAAATTACTAGTAACAACTAGAAAAATCATTATTGTAAATAAAATATCAATAAATGGAACTAAATTAATATTTGGATTTTGATCATCCAAAAACCTTTTTTTATAAGCTTTAACATCAATCGCCATGTCAACCACCTATTGTCTTAATTTACTTTCTGTAATCTCTGCATT
>CACXWH010000054.1 GCA_902771225.1 uncultured Methanobrevibacter sp.
CCATCCACATAAAAAAAAATATAGACACTATCCACTAAAATGTGCAATTCATCCCCGGCTTAAAGAAGCCGGAGAATTCTTGCACAATAAAGTTAAAAATAGTTAATGCCAAATAACTCATACAATTGTGAAAAGTCACTGATGACTTTTAATGGATATTCATGATTATATACGTTCTCATCCCCATAACCCCATTTAACAACTACACAATCAATTCCTGCATTTTGAGCTGTTTTGATATCAGTTATGGAGTCTCCTATATAGACTGTTTCATCTAAATCTACTTTGGCCTTATCAATAATTTTATTTACTCCAAATGGATCTGGTTTTGATGGATTAACAGTATCATGACCTTCAATTAATATAAAATCAATATCTGGGAAAAATTTATCCACAAATTCGTTTAAGGAGTTATTTAATCTGTTGGAGTTTATGGCCAATAATATACTGTTATCCTGAAGTATTTTTAATGACTCATAAGAATCCTTGAATGGGATTGTAAGTTCTTTTTTAGAATCATTATATGAATCCAAGTAGGTTTTTTTAACTTTTTCTAAGTTTTGAGGAGTGTTATTATCACCCAATACCTTTGAAACGATATCATCAATATTTCCACCCAAACAGGGAATATATTCATCTCGCGTTAACGTGGGAAAACCATAAATCGTTAAAACTTTGTTAAAGCATACTACAACATCATCTATTGAGTCAAATAATGTACCATCAAAATCAAAAATTGCAAGTTTTTTCATATTATCATTAGAGAAATGATTTGAAGAATTCTTCAAATTCTTCATCATCCATAGGTTCCGGAATTGAAACTTTTTCATTAGTCATTATACTTGAAGCAAGGTCAAAGTATTCATTTGTTTCATCACTTTCAGGGTATTTCTCTACAACGGTTTTGGCATCTAATTCAGCATCCTGAATTAAATTACTTCTATGAATTGTTCCAATAACATGTGTGCCTATTTTTTTAGCAAAAGCATTGACAATTTCCTCTTCATTTTCAACATTTCTGCAGTTGCAAATAATACCGCTTAAATTTCCTTTAAGTTTTTTAACACCGCGAACAATGTTATTTGCCGCATAAAGTGACATGTACTCACCAGAAGTTACAATTAATACTTCATCTGCATATTTTTCACGAAGAGGTACTGAAAAACCTCCACAGACCACATCACCTAAAACATCATAAACAACAACATCCAAATCATCATCAAAAATACCGATATTTTCAAGTCTTTTCATGGCAACAATAACACCACGTCCAGCACATCCAACACCTGGCTCAGGCCCTCCACTTTCAACACATAAAATGTCATTAAAACCTTTAAAAACCAGATCATCACGGTTTGGTTTTCTATTATCCTTTAATGTATTTACAACAGTTGGAATTCTTCTGCCATACAATGTGCGTGTAGTGTCTGCTTTTGGATCACATCCAATAACCAAACAGTTCAAACCTTCACTAGCCCATGTAGCGGATAAATTAGCTACAGTTGTACTTTTTCCAATTCCACCCTTTCCATAAATAGCAATTTTTTTAATCATTGCTGTGACCTCTCAACTAATTTATAAACAAAATCATTTTTCCTAACTTTTGAAGGCATTAAAACTCCAACATTAGAATCTCTAGAAACATTATCAACATCAGCACCATCAACCTGCATTGACTCAACAATATGTGTAACAGAACCCGTAGTTTCACCCTGAATCATTATTTTATCACCAATTTTTAAATCATCCCATACTCTTAGTTCAGCTACACTAACCTTATTATAAAAATTTACAACCTGTCCTATGTCTTTTTTAATGTATTTTGACTGGTTAGTTTCACTTGTTTCAAATGGAGTATCAAAGTAAAATCCAGTATCAAAACCACGATTAAAAACGCTTTTTAACTCTTCCATCCATTCAGGGTTGACTTTATAATCATCAGGATTATTTAAGTAGGAATCAATAGCCTCACGATAAATGCCTGTAACCATAGCACCATAATCAGGACTGCGTGCACGTCCTTCTATTTTAAATGAACTAACGCCCGTTTTAATTAATTCTGGGATATGCTCTATCATACACATGTCTTTAGGTGAAAAAAAGTTTGTTCTATAACTATCATCAAATGAATGGGATATGACAAAGGATTCGTCTAAAACATCAGAAGTATTTAAAACAGCATCATTTTGAGATTCTTCAAAAGTTAATGTCCAGTTTTTACGGCATGGCTGAAGACAATCCCCGCAATTAGCACTCCTTTGATATAAACCATAGCTCAAAAAGCATCGCCCGGAAATGGCCATGCACATTGCCCCATGAATAAATATTTCAGTTTCGATTGGAGATTTGCGAGTAATATCTGCTATTTCCCCTATGGACAGTTCTCTTGATAAAATCGCCCTTTTAGCTCCAAGTTTATGTAGAGTTTTTAATGTAAAAGAATTAGTAACATTTTCCTGAACACTTACATGGGCTTCAAGTCCATTAGAAATCGTATCTTCTATTAATCCAATATCTGATAAAATCAGTCCATCGATTTCAGAGGATGAAATTTTTTCCAAATTATTTTTAAGTTCAATAATTTGAGATTCTTTTAGAATAATATTAGTGCAAAGATAAGTTTTAGCATTGTAATCTGAAGCTATCTTAGAAATTTTAGCTAAATCATCTAAAGAAAAATTTCGAGCATTAGCCCTCATATTATATTCATCTAATCCAAAATATACTGCATCAGCACCATTTTCCAAAACAGCACGTAGTGAAATGAAATTTCCAGCAGGAGCTAATAATTCAGGCATGTAAATCCTTTAAGGTTTATAATAAGTTTCAGCTTCAATGTCATCGGGAAGTTCAGTTGGATATTCCTCATTCAAACAGCCCAAACATAAATCTTCTTTAGGCATTCCAATAGCTTCTATAAGTGCTTCCAATGTAATATATCCTAAAGAATCAATATTTAATTGCTCTTTAATTTCCTCAATACTATAATTAGCAGCAATTAATTCTTTTTTAGTAGCCATTGCTACACCATAAAAACAAGGTGCCACTACAGGAGGACAACCTACCAAGAAATGAATTTCAGCAGGTTCTGCTTCTTTAACTAAATCAAGCAATTTTTTAGAAGTAGTTCCTCTTACGATACTGTCATCTATTAAAATAATTTTTTTGCCTTTTATAGCTTCATTGATTGGATTTAATTTAAGTCTAACTGCCAATTCACGTTCTTCCTGAGTCGGCATGATAAATGTTCTTCCAACATACCTGTTTTTAATTAAACCTTCACCATAAGGTATTCCTGAAGCTCTTGAATAACCAATAGCTGCGGGAATAGATGAATCCGGTACGGGAATTACAACATCAGCATCAATAGGATATAATTTATGTAATTGACGGCCAATATTCAATCTAGTTTGATAAACATTGATTCCATCAATTGTACTATCTGGTCTTGCAAAGTAAACATATTCAAACATACAGTGAGATAATTTTGATTCATCAGCAATTTCCAACATGTGGCTTTTAACTTCATTATTTTCAAAGTAAACAATTTCACCCGGAACAATATCTCTAACATATTTAGCATTTATAACATCAAAAGCAACAGTTTCAGATGCCAACACAAAGTCATCGCCTTTTTTGGCAAGTGCAAGTGGTTTGATTCCCATAGGACCACGAACACCATACAAATCACCATTAACAAGAATGACTAATGCATAAGATCCAACAAGCCTTTTTGAAACAGCTTCAATTGCATCTATAATGCTTTTATCATTATCATAATGTTCTTTTTTAAGCATGTAACAAATTACTTCAGAGTCTGTGTCGGATTTAAATTCATAACCCTCATTTATAAGCTCATTTCTTAATTCACCGGAGTTAACAATATCTCCATTATGAGCCATAGCTATAAATCCGTCATCAAAATCAGTGACAAACGGCTGTGAATTTTCAAGCCTTGATTGACCAGTAGTAGAATATCTTACATGGCCTATACCAATATTTCCATTAAGATTATGTATTTCATAATCTTTAAAAACATCTGTGATTAAACCCATGCCACAGTAATAAGTTAATCCTTTACCTTCAGAAAAAGTTGCAATTCCAGCAGATTCTTGACCTCTATGCTGTAACGCAAACAAACAATAATAAATAAAAGAAGAAACATCCTTAGAGTTATCTTCAGAATGAATTCCTACTATACCACACTTATCTTCTATCTCACCTTGCATTTGCAAACACCATGATTATTATCATTATTATTTTTCTTCAACCTAATATAAAATAATAATGTTTTCACTCCCAGAAATTTTCAAAGGTATTAGGCATGTCATAATCATCCCTAACTTCAGGATTTTTATTTCTGCGTTTAGAGGACAATTCTTCATTTAATTCTTCCTTATTATCATCAACGAAAATTAACGCAGTTTTAATAATTTTTAACCACTCAATGGCCTGATTTCTGCTTTGAGCTGCAATGAAACCTTGTCCAACAAGAATATTATCAGGTTTAAACTTATTTGTTGCTATGACAATTCTTTCATCATCAACAAAATCCTGTCTAAAAACTTCTTGCCAAAGTTCATCCAATCTGTAAATTTCTAAAAAGTCCTTATTGTATATATCCTCAAATCTAGCCTTGAAATTAGAAAAATCTGATTTTAAATTATCAATATCATCAATCAAATCTTTATTTTCATTAGCCAATACTTCATTTTCTTTAATAAGTTTATTATAATCATCAAGCAAATTATTATAATTTTTTGTTAACTTCAATAGTTTGTTTTCAAGAGTATGGATATTAATTAAATTTAAAGAATATGAAATAGTTGACTTTATAATTGAATTCAAAATTTCCTTTTGAGCAAGCTCAGTATTAAGTTCTTCGCTTTCAAATAAGACATTATTATAATCAAATAGACCAATATGATTAAAATCAGTTTTTAAATCATTGAACAATAAATTAAAGTTATCATCCTGACCATATCCACCAATAAGAATAATATCAGCACCTTCAGCTACTTTTTTAGCAAGCTCCAGATCTGTTGTAGGAATAATGGAAGAAACAATAATATTATAATCTCTTTCAAGTTGAGCACTGTTAACGGCTTTTGAAACTAATCCTGCAATATCCAAGTTAGATACAATAATTCTAACATCTATTTTAGAGACATTATTGTTATTTTCCATATTAAACCTCATTATATATTATTCACTTTTTGATGCCATTTCCATGCAGATGAAACGATGCAATCCAAATCATATTTTGGTTCCCATCCCAATTCATTTTTAATTTTTGATGCATCAGCAATTAAAATATCAGGATCACCTTCACGACGATTAGCTATTTCAACATTAAAGTCACAGCCAGTAACTTTTTTACATGTGTCAATTATTTCACGAACGGAATAACCCTGACCGTTTCCTAAATTAAATATATTTGATTGATTTTTTTCACATAAGTATTCATAAGCTGCAATGTGGGCACTGGCCAAATCATTTACATGAATGTAATCACGAATGCAAGTACCATCAGGAGTATTATAATCATCACCAAAAATAGAAATGCTATCTCTTTTACCAATGGCAGCATCTAAAACCAAAGGTATCAGATGGGTTTCAGGATCATGCAATTCACCGATTTCACAGTCAAAATCACAGCCAGCAGCATTAAAATATCTTAAGGAAACAAAATTAAAATCTCCTTTTTCAACTTCTCTTTGTAACGCTTTTTCGGTAATCCATTTAGAATGACCATAGGGGTTGATTGGTTTTAACTCCTGGTCTTCTGTAATAGGGATTTTTTCCGGATTACCATAAACCGCTGCTGTTGAAGATAATATGAACTTGTCAACACCAAACTCCCGCATTATTTTTAAAAGGTTTAAAGTGTTTTTATAATTGTTTTTAAAATATTTTTGAGGAAGTTCAACTGATTCTGCGACAGATGAAAAAGCAGCGAAGTGTAATACTCCATCTATATCATATTTTTCAAAGACTTCACGTAAATCATTGCTTCCAAAATCACAATCTTCAAAATTACCCCATTTTACAAAAGTTTCATAACCTTTACATAAATTGTCTACAATTACAGTATCATAACCTGCTTTATGCAATGCCTTATTGGTATGTGAACCAATGTAGCCTGCTCCACCAGTAACTAAAATCACTTAAAACACCTTTTATACGAATTTACCTAATTTCAATAAAGCTTTAGGTGAAATTTTAATTAATTTTTTAACAATTTCAGTAGTGGAAATTTTTTCAAAGCTTTCTCCTTCAAATGCATGTGCAATACTGTTCAATTCATCATCAGATAATGTAAGCAAGTATTCCTGAACTTTTTTATACCTTTTAATTTCATGATCCAATTCTTCGTGAGCCATTTCATCATATTGTTTCAAGAATTTTTTGGAACAGTCCTCTTTAATAGCTTGTGCTGCAACCTGACCAGCACACATTCCACCAGTCATGCCGCTGATAATTCCTCCACCGGTTAATGGATTTACCTGACCTGCTGCATCTCCACAAACCATAATGTTATCATCATAAAGTTTTTTAGTCATTCCACCGACAGGATCTCCACCAACATTAATTTCTACAGCCTGAGCATTTTTTAAATAAGGAGATTTTGCTACAAAATCATCCAAATATTCAATTGCGGTTTTATCAGCTTTATGTGGTAAAATAGCCAAACCGACATTAGCAATATCATCGCCTTTAGGGAAAATCCATACATAACCGCCAGGTGCACATGAACCTAAGTAAAATTCAATTATTCCCGGTTTTTCAAATTCAACATTACACATCTCATATTGTACACCGGATTCCATTTCCTTAGCTTTTGCAGCTGGCCTAAGACCTGCCCATCTGGCAACATGTCCTTCAGGACCGTCAGCAGCAATTAATATTTTACATTTAAAAGTTTGTTCTTTTCCCATGGATTCTGTTTCAACAATAAAACCATTGTCAATTTTATCAATGCCAGTTACTAAAGTTTTTACCCTAATTTCAGCACCTGCTCTTGCAGCATCCATTGCCATATGCTTGTCAAATACTTTTCGCTCAAGAATATAACCTGCTTCAGGTATTTTTACCTGGTCTTCGGTTAACCAAACATCAGTTCCATCAGGTGTCTGTATTCTTACTCCTTCGATTTTTTTAGTAATCCAACGAGGAGAAGGTTCAATACCTAATTTTTCAAGTCCTTCAATTGAAACTCCTTCAGCGCATCTTTTTGGAGATCCAATTTCGGATTTCTTATCTATTAAAATAACTTTTGCTCCACCTAAAGCAGCATGTTTTGCTGCACTTGAACCAGCCGGTCCTGCACCAACTACTATTACATCTGTTTCAATCATAAAAATCAGTCCCCTTTTTCTAAAGCATTTATTGGACAAGCTTTAATACATGTGTCACAATCCTTACATTCGTCTTCTTTAAAGACTAATGCATATTCTCTTACTTGAATTAAATTTCTTGGGCAAACACCTGCGCATTCTCCGCAAAATGAGCACCATTCTTTTACTATCATAATATCTCCTTTCTTAAAAAACAAACTAAAAGTTTAGTTATTAGTAAATGTGTTTTTATTAATATTTAAAGATTTAGTTAAAAATGAGATTTTAAAAGAAAATAAAGAAAAATAAAAGAAAAATAGTTAAAAAAAATAGTTATTTTACAAGTAAAATTGGCACATCAGAATTTCTTAAAAGTCTTTCTGTTACCGAACCAATTTTGTGGTCACTAACATTATTGTCCTCAAAAGATACGAATCTTTCATTATCAGAACCTAATGCATTAATTACAACTAAATCTGCACCAGTTTGTTTAACAATAAAGTTCATGTCCCTTAAAGCATCAGCAGTTAAAAGATGTTCTACAACTTCAACATCATATTCAGCTGCCTTTTTTGAGATTTTAGCCAAAATCGCATCACCACTATCCTCTTCAGAATCATAACTGCTGAATGAAAATTCTTCCAAAACATGAACTGCAGCTATTTTGGATGAAAATTTACTGGCTATTTCAATGGCAACATCTGCTGCATGATATCCATAATCAGAGCCATCAACAGGAACACAAATAACATCAAACATTTATTCGCTCTCCTTCAAATAACTTGCATGACAGAAATCAATGAAATTATCAACGATTTTATCCATATCCTCACTATCATCAATTATTTTACCATCATCCATGAACAATGCCCTGTTGGATAATTCTTTAATGAAATCAGTATTATGTGAAATCATTATAATTGTAATCTTATACTTTTTAGAAATCTTTTTAAGTGAATTGGTAACAATTCTCAATGTAATCGGATCTAAATCACCGAACGGTTCGTCTAAAAGTAAAAATTCCGGTTTTGAAACTAAAATTAAAGCAAGCATTACACGAACTTTTTGACCACCGGATAATTCATATGATTTTCTTTGTAAAATATCCAAATCTAAATCAAGACTCTCAAATATATCTGCAACAGCTTCACGAGTAGCTGTTTCTGGGAATTTAGGGAACAAATCACTTAAAATATCTGGTTCAAGACCAACTTGTTCAAGACGAGCTCTGGCTTCACTTTCTTGCAAATCTGTGAGTAAATATAGAGAATCCAGTAATTCATCACTAAGACCCATTCTTTCAGCCCTTTGGCGGGCTTCATTTACAACATTCTGATTTTTATAACCTAAACGGGTAGCCAACTGGTCAAATACTGTAGCATAATGAGCCAATGCAAACTCCTGATGCATGAATCCAAGTTTTGAACGGATTTTCATACGTCCCAATCCTGCAATAGCTATGTCATGCCATTCACCGTCAATCTGGTACAATACATCACCACTATCCGAATCGTCAAGTCCTGCCAACATACGAAGTAAAACTGTTTTACCAGCACCACTAGGCCCAATTAAACTTAAAATATTCTCTTTTTGAACTTTAAAATTAATATCTTCAATTTGGAGTACTTCTCCTCCAGTTAATAAGTAGAATCTTTTATAAATGTCTTTAACATCAATAACATCCTCATCAGTGGAAATATTTTCTATATCAACAATAGGATCCATTAGGCTCATAAATTCTTCTGTAATATCATCAGGACTGCCTTCTTTTTTAATTTCACCATCTTCCATCAATATTACTCTATCGGCAAGATATTTTTGAACTTCAGGCAAATGAGAAACTACAACTACTGTAATATTTAATTCCTTATTGATATTTTTCACTGCATCAAGGATTTCTTGTTTTGTTTTAGGGCATGCCATTGTCGCAGGTTCATCTAAAAGTAATGCTTTTGGTTGTTTAGCAAGTTGACGAGCAATAATTAATCTTTGCTTTTCACCACCACTTAACACAGAAGCATAATGGTCTTTTTTATGTGTAAGTGATACTAATTCCAATATTTTATCTGCTTCTTCACCGAATTCACTTTCGGCAACCTTAAAATCAGTACCTCCTTCATCATTATATTCACGAGCATATAATTTTCTTAAAACATTTTCACGTACTGTATCAGGCCATAATCCGAAAGACCTTTGAAGATGAATTGCAGTTACTTTTTTAAGTTTATTATAATAAAATTGTGAAGATTTTTCATTAACAGTTACATCTGCAACAGTAATGCTTCCTTCATCAATATGTTCAACTCCCCTTAAAGCTCTTAAAAGTGTAGTTTTACCTGAACCACTTTTTCCCATGATTCCTAATATTTCTCCTTCTTCAACTTCAAAACTGACATTTTTAAGACCAACAACAGAGTTGCCGTCATCTAATTCATATGATTTACTTACATTTTCAACTTTAATCATAGTTTATGCCCCATTATATTATACAAATTTTTATAAATGAAACTATTTAAAAATATTTATTAGTGATTTAAATGAGTTGTGAGAATAAAATTCAAGAATATATCAGCAGTTTAGAAAACGATAAATTATTAATGGAAACCCATTTTGCAAATATGGAAAAAGTAACTAGGGAAAATGAAAAATTAGAAAGAGAACAATTAATTGGACTACTATCTAACTTTAGTACTTTAAATATTCAATATGATCAATTATGCAATGATTTGATTACATTCATGAAAATATTTAAACCTGAAACTGAAGAAATCAGAGTCTATAAAACCGATGAACTTGTTGAATTATTGAATCAAAAAGCTAATGACCTTGAAAATTAACTTGAATAAGAGAAAGTTAATTGACTATTTGTAGTTGAATTTTCAGCTACAACCTCACCATTTCTTAAAAGTTGAACAGTCATCTTTTCAGATGAACCATCAGACTTTTCAACAAAAACAGACACTGTATCCCAGGAAGCACAATCTAATTTTATTAACTGTGTACCATGACCTGTATTGTTTTGAAGATAATTTGCATTACCTGAATTAGAATACCAATCTCCGCCATAAATGATTTTTAATTGATAAGGCTGGGAAGAACTTGGCTGAACATTATTATCTGCTTCAATAACATTCAAGGATTCTTCATTAGATGGTCGTGAATAATTATAAATAACTGAAAACAATACCAATGCAATAGCAATGATACCAATAATTAAAGCAACTTTTTTTGCCGTTCCCATATTCCACCCACTTTTTTTCTGACGTACGGGCGGATTCTTTATAATATAAGAACATTTTTCACAATACGTGGTTGATGGAAGATTATCATAACCACATCTTGGACATTTTACCATAATAAATACCTATAGAAAACTTCTTTAAAATATTATTTAAATTACTCATATTTAAATTTAATGCAAAAAATAGGCCTTTTTTTACAATTCAATGATAATAATCAAAAATATTTTGGGCTGCAACCTGGGTCATGGAATCAACTTTTGATAATTCTTCAACACTTGCCTTTTTAATATTTTCAATACTTCCAAATTCTTTTAAAAGATTAATTTTACGCTTTTTACCTATGCCTTTAATATCATCCAGACTAGATTGACTTATATCTTTACTTCTAAGCTTTCTATGATATGTAATTGCAAAACGGTGAGATTCATCACGGACTTGTTGAAGCAAATGTAGAGCCCTATTATTTTTAGGAATTATAATTGGCTTTTTGGAATCTGGAAGATAAATTTCCTCAAACTCTTTTGCAAGACCGATAATTGGAATATGGGATAAGTCTAACTCATCCAAAACATCACAAGCCATACCCAGTTGACCTTTACCCCCATCAATAACAATCAAATCAGGTTCGGGATCAGTTTCAATTAATTTTAAACGGCGAGTTAATAACTCTTTCATCATTGCAAAATCATTAGGGCCAGGAGTTTCCATTTTAAAATGTTTATACATTTTTTTATTAGGTTTAGCATCTTTAAATGATACCTTTGAGCCAACAGCAAATTTACCTGAAATATTACTTATATCATAACCTTCAATGACTCTAGGTGTCTTTTCTAGTTTTAAATATTTTTTAAGTTCAATTAATGAATTTTCAAGCTTTTTCTTTTGATGCTTAATAATCTCAGCATTTTTTTCAGCCATTTTAACCAGTCTAAATTTAACACCTTTTTGAGGTACTTTAATATGTACTTTATTTCCCCTCAAATCACTTAGCCACTCTTCAAGCAATAATTTCTCTTCAATTTCTTCACTTAAAAGGATTTGTTTTGGAACATGCCTATCATATCCGTAATATTGCTTGATAAATGCAGACAATATTTCAGAAGTAGAATCATATTCAGAACCGCTCATTAAAAAATCATCACGGCCTGTAATTTTTCCGTTACGAATCGGCATAATAACAACATAAATATCAAGTTTACCTTTTGCAATAGCTATTACATCCTGGTCCAAATCATCATCAACCAAATCAACGAATTGTTTTTCCATTATTTCTTCAATTGAAGCAATCTGATCTCTTAAAACAGCTGCTTTTTCATATTCCTCATTTTCAGCAGCTTTACGCATTTCTTTTTTAAGATTTTTAACGATGACTGAATATTTACCTTGGAAAAATAAATCAATTTTATTTATTATTTCACCATATTCCTTTTCAGTAATCTTTCCATCACATGGAGCATAGCATAAATCAATTTGAGCATTTAAACAAGGCCCGTTCATGTTACGGCATGTTCTAATTTTAAATAAAGATTTTAAGAATTTAACTGTTCTTTTAACAGAGCCAACATCTGTAAATGGACCGTAATAAACACCATTTTTAGTAATATTTCTTGTAATCACTAATCTGGGAAATGTTTCATCAGTTATTTTAACATAAGGATATCGTTTATCATCTTTAAGTTGAATATTATAACGAGGATGGTGTTTTTTAATTAAATTAGCTTCTAAAATTAAAGCCTCTTTTTCAGAATTAGTTAAAATATATTCTAAACTATCAAAATGACTCATTAATATTTGAGTCTTTGGTCGGTCCAATTTCTCTCTAAAATAAGAACGAACCCTATTTAAAAGATTTTTAGCTTTACCAATGTAAATTATTTCACCCTCGGCGTTTTTCATAATGTAAACACCGGGTTTTTTTGGCAAATCCTCAGGGGAATTGATTTTTGTAGACATTTAAAATACCTAATTTAACTCAACAAAATCTTTATCTAATTTCACACTACTATCTGCAATCATTGAATCTAAAACACTTTTAATTCTCGTTGAAGTTTTACGGGAAGTTGATTTGAAACCAAAATTACGTGAAACATCCTTTGTCAAACTATCTGTTGTTACATTTTGTTTATGAGACAATATAGTTTCAATATTTTTAGCAATTTCTTCATCAGAGATTAAATCAATATTAGGTTTAACCCTTCTTCTAATAACCACATCGTTACTTGATGCATCATATAAAAAGTCTCCAATACGTAAGATATCACCAGAGTCTTCAGATTCTTTAATGGCTTTTAAAACTTGTTTTTTCATTTTTGAACCTGCTCTTTTAATATTACAACTATCTTTAACTCTTTTAACAACTTCATTAACGTGAATTGGTCCTTCAGTATTGACAATTTCATTAATTGATTTGGAAACATTATCTATAGGTTGTTCATATAAATCTTTTTGTGAATTTAAGCCAAAATCAGCTGCAAATTTATAATCAACTATTTCATCTTCAATTTTTCCCCTTTTAGGAAGTTTATTATCATCAAAATCCTTTAAAGTATTATTACTTTTAAATCTTTCCTTCTCTATTTCTTTATAATCTTCATCAGCTATTTGAATAATATCTTCAAGAGCTTTATCTTTCTTGTCTTCACGTCTTTTTTCTTCGTGAACTGTTACAATAGTATTATCATCACTAGATAATTCCTCTTTAAGTTTCTCCATTTCGAGTTCTTTTTTATATCTTAACTCTTCTTTTTCAGCAAATGTTAAACCCTCATCTTGAGGAATATATTCTTCCCCATAATCCTGTTCTGGAGTTAAATAATCATTTTCATCATATTCTTCTGTTCTATCAACAACAGAAACATATCCTACTTTTGTTGGATTTTCTATTTCATGCAAAGACTTATGAATATATTTAATATCCCTTATACCACTTTTAATAGAGTCTTTTACGGATTTGTTTTGGTTTTTATCACCGTCATAATACAAGTTATTTTTTCTTAACGGACTGGTTACATCATCGATACCTTTATAATAAGTAACTCCATCTGGTGCAGCTGAACGAATATTTTTTTGAGAATTTTCTACATTAGTCTCAGGATTATTAATATCCTGTTTATTATTCTCATAGTTATCATAATTCTCTTGAGTATTTTCATCATTATTTTTATTAAATGCATCAGAAATTACATCATCAAAAGCTTTGCTTACAAGTGCAGAAGCAAGATTGGAAATATCCTCATCACCAAGACTGCCGTCCGGATGATTGTCAAAAGCTTCATCAATAATACGATTAAAATCCTTCTCTTTAATATTACGATTTCTATCCATTTCAGGCACACCATCAATATTTTTCTTAAAAACAACTTTATTTACATCATCTTCATTTTTATAGGACATATCATCATTAGTTTGATTTTCAAAGAGATTATTTCTATTTATATTTTTAAAATCACCGGAAATGATTTCAACTTCAACCACATCATCCTCTTTTGGTGCAGGTTTATAATCAGTAACATCCCCATCAATAAC
>CACXWH010000055.1:0-676 GCA_902771225.1 uncultured Methanobrevibacter sp.
AAGAAACAAATACCCATTATAATATAGTATACCCTTCTCTTACAGTGCAATTCATCCCCGACCTAAGAGGTCGGGGTGTTCTTGCAAAAATATGATAAAGAATTAGAGTATAGTTCATCATGACAATTTTGAACAGAGTCTTGTATGAACTAATATTTATATATTACTATGAAATTGACTTTATTTTTATAAAATATTTAAAATACTTTCACAATATCAAAAGATAAACAATATTAATATAAAATATTTAAAAAATAAGCTCAATAACTGAGATTAAAATGATCAAAAATTCAGACTCCTAAATATTTGTTTGTTAAAAGGGTGTCCACCAAAATTAGATTTAGACTTACTTGTAGATTTTATTTAAAATATTGTTACACTGAGTTTTAATTGGTTTAAATAAATAATACTCTGCCATTATCATGTAAAAAGAAATTTAGAACTATTGGATGAGTATTCAACCAAATGCTTCAAAAAATAGATGGATTAAAAAAACGAAATCAAGAACTAACATTTGACAGTACCTGAAAAAACAATATATTTATATACTATGAATTCAAATATAATATGTGTATAATAATAAGCCTCAGTTTTTTGAGTTCTAATATAATTAATAAGCCTCAGTTTTTTGAGTTCTAATATAATTAATAAGCCTCAGTTTTTTGAGTTCTAATAT
>CACXWH010000055.1:699-15601 GCA_902771225.1 uncultured Methanobrevibacter sp.
AATATAATTAATAAGCCTCAGTTTTTTGAGTTCTAATATAATTAATAAGCCTCAGTTTTTTGAGTTCTAATATAATTAATAAGCCTCAGTTTTTTGAGTAACTTTTTTTCACTTTTTTAGTATTATTTTAAAATAAGAATATTAATCTTTCTTGGATAATTCTTCATTCAACTTATTATTAATGTAGTAATTGGCATACAGGTAATTGAATATAGTGGATGAACTTTTACCAACAAAAATTCCTATCCAAATTCCAATCAATCCCCAATTCATTATGAACCCGAAGAAATATGTAAAAAACAATACTAGTACGAATTCACGGGTAAATGTCCATAGAAAACTGTAAAATCCTTTAGATAAACCTTGGAAAACAAATGTTGAGGGTAATCCTATTCCTAAAAATGGAAGTGAAAGGATAATGATTCTGAGAAATAAAGATATATTTGGAATTAAACCAGCTGAACCAGTAGTGAATAAGTAAACTAATGATAGTTGTGGAGCAAACACTAATACTATCAACATGTTCACTAATCCAATACAAATTGTAATTTTGCAGGCATATTTAAAAGATTTTTTTATATTATTAAGGTTTTTAGCACCGAATGAATTTGAAACAACAATAACAAGAGCGGCACATACTGAACTAATAGGAATTAATGCAATTTGATATAATCTGTAACCTAATGTGTGTATGGCCACCGCCTGGTCGTCTCCTGCGAGTTGTGTGATATAAATTAAGATTGATGCGGCAACGACAATTAAAAAGATTTCAATTGCTGCTGGAATTCCCACATTCAATATGCGTTTGATAATGTCGGTGTCCAATTTGAATTTATAATCATTATAATCTGGATAAATTGTTTTTTTAATAAATATCCAGTAACCAAGTATTATCACGCCCAATAGGGATGTTAAAACAGATGAAATGGCGGCACCCGTAATCCCGAGATTAAAAACATAAATAAATACAGGATCAAGTAATGCGTTAAGTATAAAACCAATGCCTAATGCATATAATGGTTTTTTAGTTTCCCCACAAGCACGGTAGATTCCAAAAACACCTGCCGAGAAGATAAAAGTAAATGAGCATCCAAATAGAGGTATGCCGTAATTTAATCCTTCCCTTACTGCTTCTTCAGTAAGGTCATATGAAATTAATAGAGGTTTAAGAACAACAAGAAATATGATGGTCAGTATTACTGTCAAAATAAAAAATATAAAAATCGCATTTTTCACGCCCAAAATTGTATTTTTTGTATCTTTGGCACCGATATAATAACCAATAGCGCTAGTTGTACCTGCTCCGATCCCTCCAGATATTCCGGTCAGTATTGAAAATACGGGTATGAGAGTTCCAACAGCAACTATTGCTGCTTCGCTAATGCCTGAAATCCAAATACCATCTACCACATTATACATTGTTATTATGACATTTAAGATAAGTATTGGTATTGCTATCTCTTTAATGGCTTTTTTTGGATTTTTTTCTATTAATTCGGAATTTTCGTTTGACATAATTTTACCATAAACCTATTTTATATTTTTTAATATAATAAAATTGTGTATAATTGAATTATAGTTAAAAATTAATCACGATTCATCTGTTTTCACTTTTCAATGTATCATTGGATTCGGAAAATTTGTTGAAACACTATAAAAAATAATAAATACGATTTAATATATAAACTAACTACATTTTACTAATATAAAAATTAAAAATCAACTTGACGACATTGGAAAATTTGTTGAAACCTACTGCAAATATTTATATATTTTTGTCTTTATAATTTAATAAAAGTATAGGAACTATTTATTATTTAAATTAATGGAGGATTATTTTATGAGATGTAATGTGACTTTACAAAATCAAAGTGGTGGAGTTTTATTTCCATTCAATTATAATCATATTCTTACAAGTGTGATTTATAATAATCTTTTGGTTGCAGGTATTGATTTGGATTTTCATGATTCAAAGGATTTTAAATTTTTTACATTTTCCAACATTATCTTTTCAAAATTTGAATTAACAAAAAA
The DNA here is from genome assembly GCA_902771225.1 of uncultured Methanobrevibacter sp. Classification (GTDB taxonomy): domain Archaea; phylum Methanobacteriota; class Methanobacteria; order Methanobacteriales; family Methanobacteriaceae; genus Methanocatella. The sequence continues at coordinate 2,734 of CACXWH010000055.1, forward strand.
TGGGATAAATTCCATTGACGGAACAATAAATTTCCAGATATCCAGTCCGGATTCAAAATTACTTAGAAAAATAATTGATGGATTCATAAAAAATAATCAGATTACCATTAATGGAAATGACTTTACAATGACAAATATTGTCATGTTAAAAGAACCTAAATTTACCAATAAGATGGAATTCAGGACAATGTCACCAATTGTTGTCAACTCATACAAACAAATCAACGGCGAATTAAGAAATTGGGATTTATCTCCTGATGACAAAAACTTTTTCCCTTTTATTGAAAGGAATTTAATCAATAAATATAATCAATTCTTCAATGAAGAATTATCAGAGGATTCCATTAAAGTTTCCTCAAATATGGAGAATGTCAAAAAGAAACGAATCATGGTGAAAAGAAACAGATTGCAGCAGCATTATGTCTGTTATATGATGGACATTACTCTTGAAGGCGATCCTAAAGTAATCAAATTCGCTTATGACTGTGGTCTTTCAAACAAAAATAGTATTGGTTTTGGAATGATTAAGGTCATCAAAAATAAAAAATAATGCCCATATCTTGAAAAATGTGATATAATGGTTCTTAATGAAATTAACACGGTTTTAAAACCAATTAATGATGTAGATATTCGTTTTGCTTTAATCAGTCCTAATGAATATAATCTGGCAATGCAAACCTTAGGTTATCATCTTTTATACCAAATGTTAAATGAGCGAAACGACTGCTTTTGTGAAAGAATTATATTTCCGGATGTTGAAAGTATTGAAACTAACACCAATTTAAGGGAATTTGATATATTAAGTTTTTCCATATATCATACGTTCAATTATTTTAACCTTGTTGATATGCTAAAAAAAGCGGAGGTTCCGATTTTAAGGCATGATCGGACAAATGCTGATCCATTAATTATTGCGGGAGGCCCTATGGTATCTGCAAACCCCATGCCAATCAGTGATTTTATTGATATTTTTTTCATTGGTGATGGTGAGTACATATTGAATGATTTTCTGGATTTATATAAGAAATTTGAAAATCCGAGAGAGCATTTGGAGGAATTTGCTAAGATTAGGGGTCTGTATATTCCTAAATTAAATAATAGAACTAATATTGCTCTTGTTGAGGATATGGATAAAAAATACCATAATACAAAACCGATTATAATGGGTGATAATGAGAAAAACCGTATTAATTGGACACGTCTTGAAGTGACACGTGGGTGCGGTAGAGGTTGCAGATTCTGCATGTCCGGTTATTTATATCGTCCTTTAAGAGAAACTTCTGTTAAAAGATTAGTGGAAATTGCTGAAAAAACACGTGAAAACACTGGATTCAGTAAAATCTTCCTATCTGGAGATGCAATAACTGATTATTCAAGAATAGATGAACTGATTTCAAATCTTCAAAAAAGAGGATTCAATATTGAAATTGCATCATCAAGAATTGAATCAATTACTCGAGAGTCATTGGAGCAATTAAAGCAATCGGGAGGGCAGGTGATTGCGATAAATCCTGAATCAATTGATAGGATTAGAAAATCAATCAATAAGGATATTCCGGAAAATCTTATTCAGAATATTATTCGGGATGCATTTGAACTGGATTTGAATTTAAAGATTTCATTTATGTTGGGTTTTTCAAATGAAACCGAACAAGACATTATTGAATTGGCAGAGTATATTAAATCAATTGTAAAAACAAAAAATGCTATAAATAAGGATTTGTCAATTAAAGTTAAAATATCCCTATTTATACCAAAACCGCAAACCTCTCTTCAATGGGATGCTTATGATATGGAGGGAATGGAATCAAAAGTTGACTTGTTGATGAATCAGTTTGAAGATATGGATTTGCAATTTTTAAAGTATTCACAAATCGACATAACTTATCTGGATGAATCGAATAATTTAAAATTGAGTATTAATTCCAATGAACCTACATTCAAGGATTATGTGCTGTCATTTGCGGGTTCTGAGGTTAGTGAACTGTTATTAAATGGAAATCTTAACAGCCCCATCACTGAGTGGAAAAAATACTTTAGAGCATATGAAGTTGGAGATTCCCTGCCCTGGGATGTAATAAATCTTGGTTATAGGAATAATTTTTTAGAAAAGGAATATGGAAGATTTAAGAAGGGTAAATCAACTCCTTGGTGTGGAAACAGTCCATGTTATAATTGCAAGGACATCTGCAATCTCAATCCTAAAGTTAATAAGTTTTAAATGGGAAAGTTTTTTTAGGAGTCTAACTAAAAAATTCAGACATCTAATAAATTTCAACTGACCAGAATCAATAAAATATAAATGTTTATTTAAAATGTAAATCATATTATAACTCGTAAAGGGTTTTTTGGAAAGTATATATAATAATATGTCCTTTACATTAGTCATATGCTTCTGTTTTTAATATTATTTGGTTTAAGTATGTAAATTTACCATAACTAGATATTGATAAGATTATATAGAAACATAAAAAAGAAATGTAAAAATATTATACTACCCACAAAATTTTTTACATATCCAATATTATATATATAACGTGCATAAAGATAATTAATTAGGTGATTTATATGGAAATTGGAGAAATAATATCAGAATCTTTTAGATATCCGTTTAATAATTCGTCCGACTTTTTGAGAGTTGCTGCTTTATTTGTACTATTTGTTATTCCAGCGATTTTTAGTACAATAACATTATTTTCAAATAATGCTTCATTAATAGTAGTTTCTACTGTTATAATGATAATTTGTTATCTTATTTTTGCTTTAATAGCAGGAGGTTATTTCCTTTCTGTAATAAAGGAAGGTATAAATCAGTCTGGTTTAATTCCAGAGTATGATTTTGCAAAAAATATTGTAGATTCTATTAAAGTATGGGTCTTAGGATTTATATTTTCATTAATTCCAAGTATTATAATATTTATTTTAGCATTTGTTGTTGTGGGAATCAGTTCCCTTGGTAATGCTGCTCTTGGTGCAGGTGTTATTATGTTAATACTCGTTGCTTTAATTCTAGAAATAATATTTGGTATATTTTTAACTATTTCAATTTTAAGACTTGCAAATTATGATTCTTTATCTGAAGCTTTAAGTTTTTCTGCAATAAGAGAAGATTTAAATGCAATTTCTATTAGCAAATTCATTCTTTTATACATTATATTTGCTATTATTGTATTCGTCATTTTATTCATTGGCGTATTCATGTTACTAATTCCTATTGTAGGAGCTATTATTTTCACGATGATTATTGTACCATATATTTATTTAGCTACTGCATATGGTTTCGGATTATTGTATTCGGATGTAGTTTAGTTGAAAATGAATTTATTCATTTTTTTTCTTTTTTAATTTTAGAGTTGTTCTTATGGATTATAATTTAATTATTGCCAGGTATGGTGAGGTTGGTTTAAAAAGCCAAAAAGTTCGCTCTCGTTTTGAGAGAAAATTAGTTAAAAACATTAAAGCATCTATAGATTGTGATGTTGATAGAAATCAGGGAAGAATTTATATTTTTCCACAGCTTTTTGATGATGCCATAAAAAGTTTAAACAGAGTTTTTGGTATTGTATCCTATTCTCCGGCTATTTCAACATACACTGACTTTGATGACATTGATAAAACACTGGGAGAATATGTTGAAAATTTGATTAGTGAAAATCTTCTTGATGAAAATACAAAATTTGCAATTAGGTGCAGACGTGTTGGGGATCATGATTTTTCATCACAAGAAATGGCAGCATATTGTGGTGGTGTTGTTAGAAAAAGAATTTTAGCACCTGTGGATTTAACAAATCCTGATTTAACAATATTTGTTGAAGTACGTGGTGAAGATACATTTATTTATCATGAAAAAATTCCAGGTCCTGGAGGATTGCCTTTAGGAACACAAGGAAAGGTTGTTTGTTTGGTATCCAGTGGAATTGATTCTCCGGTTGCCACTTATTTAATGATGAAAAGAGGCTGTGAAGTAATAGCTTTATATTGTGATAATGATCCATTCACTTCAAAAAAAGCATTAGATAATTATAATAAATTAATTGATCAACTTCAGAACTATGCTGCAGGAGTACCTATTAAAAAATGTGTTGTAAAATATGGGGATTATCTTCAAAAAGCTAGGGATGATGCTCCTGAAAAAATGACCTGCATATTATGTAAATCAGGCATGTACAAAATAGCTGAAAAGTTGGCTAATAAGATGGGTGCATTAGCTATTGTTGATGGGAGCAGTGTGGGACAGGTTGCATCACAAACACTGAATAATATTTTAACGACTAGATATGGTGTTGACATGCCTGTATTATCTCCGTTAATTGGCCTTGATAAAACAGAAATTACCAAAATTGCTGAAGAAATAGGTACATTTAAAATATCTAAAATTGATGATGGTGGATGCAGTGCTGTTCCAAGGTATCCTGAAACTAAATGTGATTTAGAAAGATTTATGGATGCATGTGAATCAATGAATCAGGATGAAGAAATCATTAAAGCTTTCGAAACAATTAAATAATGGTGATTAAATGAGTAATTTTAAATCAATTGAAGAAGCAAGAGAATTTTTTAAAAATGATAAATTTGCAACAGATATGGGAATTCAAATTGATGAATTAACCGAAGAATCATGCCAATGCAGTTTGGAATTAACTGATGGGCATAAAAATGCTGTTGGGGGAGTTATGGGTGGAGTAATGTTTACCCTAGCAGATTTTTCTTTTGCAGTTCTTTCAAATCAGCTGCATTCCCCAACTGTTTCTCAACAAGTTAGTGTAATTTATTTAAGTGCTCCAAAAGGAGAAAAATTAATAGCTAACGCTTTTTGTAAGAAAAATGGTAGAAGTTCATCTATAATTAATGTAGATGTTGTGGATGATACTGGAAGAGATGTTGTTCAATTTATTGGAACTGGATTTAAATTATGAATTTCTCATTTAAATCATAATTATTATATACTTATCAAGTCAAAAATATTATCGTATACTAAATTAATTTTTTAAGTTTATAATAAACTTAATATTATATTGAGGTATTAAAATGAAAACTACTGTTAGTGTAATTAAAGCTGATATTGGAAGTGTTTCTGGTCACTGTGTTGCACATCCAGAATTAATGGATATCTGTGATGAAGTTTTAAACGAAGCTTTAGAAACCGGTATCTTAAACGACTATTATGTTTCCCGTTGTGGGGATGACATCGATTTAATCATGACTCACAACAATGGTGAAGAAAACGAAGAAGTACACAAAACTGCATACGATGCATTCATGAAAGCTACTGCAAGAGCACGTGAATTAAAATTATACGGTGCAGGTCAAGATTTATTATCCGATACTTTTTCAGGAAACATTAAAGGTATGGGTCCTGGTGTTGCAGAAATGGAATTTGAAGAAAGACCATCTGACCCAGTTTTAGTATTCTGTTGTGATAAAACCGAACCAGGTGCATTTAACTTACCAATCTTTAGAATGTTTGCAGACCCTTTCAACACTGCAGGTCTTGTAATCGACCCAAGTTTACACGATGGATTCAAATTTGAAGTATTCGATGTAATCGAACACAGAAAAGTTATCCTCGATTGTCCTGAAGAAATGTATGACTTACTTGCATTAATCGGTTCAACCGGCAGATATGTAATTAAAAGAGTATGGAAGAAAAATGGTGAAATCGCAGCTTCAGTAAGTACTGAAAGATTAAACTTAATGGCTGGCGAATATGTTGGTAAAGATGATCCAGTAGCTGTTGTAAGAGCACAATCCGGATTCCCTGCAAACGGTGAATGTGTAGATCCATTTGCATTCCCACACATGGTAAGTGGATGGATGAGAGGATCCCACAATGGTCCAATGATGCCTGTTTCAGAAGCAGAAGCAAACCCAATTAGATTTGATGGACCACCTAGAGTTGTTGGTTTAGGTTTCCAAGTAGCTAATGGTGAATTAGTAGGTCCTGTAGATTTATTCGATGACCCTGCATTTGATCCTACTCGTGAACAAGCTGCTAAAATCGCAACTTACATCAGAAGACACGGTCCATTCGAACCTCACAGATTACCTGCTGAAGAGATGGAATATACTTCCCTTCCTGGTGTCATGACTAAACTCGAAAAAAGATTCGAAGATATGGATTAAATTTAAAGAGATTTTAAATCTCTTCATTTTTTTTATTTTTTGGCTATTTTCATGGTCAAATGTAATTCTACAAATTTTTACTAATTTTTATTAAAAATAATTTATTTTTTTTATATATTAATTTAAGTTCATGTTTTATGGTGTTAAAAAGAAAAAAGATGAAGTATAATTTGCTTCTCTTATGAGGTGATTTAATGGAAAGAAAAAAAGCACTCATAACTGGTGCTGAATATGGTATGGGTAGAGGAATAGCTCTCGTACTTGCAGAAGAAGGATATGATATAGCATTTTCTTATTTTTCTGGAATGGAAAATCATGAATCTGCCTTAGAAAAGACAAAAGAGTTACTTAATGAAAAAGGAGCCAAGTGCTGGGCATATGATGCTGACCTTTCAAAGTCCGGTTCAGCAAAAGAACTCTTTGATAAAGCAGTAAATGACATGGGCACATTAGACCTTCTTGTAAATAATGCAGGAGTTAATATGCCACGTCCTATTCAGGATATTACTGAAGATAACTTGGATTACCTTATTAACCTTGATTTAAAAACATATGTCATGATGATGCATTATGCTACAAGATATATGATAGACAATGAAATAAAAGGAAATATCATTAATGTAACTTCATCACGCGGTGAAAGGGTATATCCAAATGCAGGTATTTACTGTGGGATTAAAGCTGCACTAAATCGTATGGCTGAAGCTTTTGCTCTTGATGTTTCTTCATATGGTATTCGAATAAATAATGTTGCTCCTGGAGCAATAAGGGTTCGAACTAAAGAGGAACTATTGGCCATAAAGAAAGGATCCAAAACAGATTATTTCTGGGATGAAGAATTCTTAGAAAACCCTGAAGCAGTAGAAAATGATTTCTGGGATAATCTCGGACCAAAAATTCCACTTAAACGGGCAGGACTTCCTGAAGATATAGGAAATGCAATCGCATTCTTGGTATCAGATAAGGCTTCATACATAACTGGCGTAACGTTAAGGGTTGATGGTGGTCTTATACTTCCAGGTATGCCTGAAGACCCAGATTTTCCTGGAAATGGTTGGTGCTAAAGAGCGTCTGATGGGAAATCCGAATACTGATGGAAGATTTCTCACCAAATTGTGCAGCTATAATTTATGTTTCATTGTATTTGGTTAAATTCGAACTTGCGGATTATACTTTTGTTATAGTTTTCCGAATGTCCACAATTGAATCTTGAAGGTTCTGCCGATGATGGAATCTTCAATAATTATTTATTTTTATGTGCAGTTATAATCGTATAGCTTGATGCATTCACGGTTATAATACAATCATCGATGTTTACGTAGTAATTTTTTCCTTTACGTTCAGCAATAGACTCTTTTTTTAGAATTTTCTCTTTGCAATACTCAACAACATCTCCTGAAATTCCTAAATTTTTAGAAATTCTTCCAGCACCCATTTCTGTAGTGTGGATTTTATCAATATTTTCAATTAGAATATCTTTAGATTGCATTTTATCACCATATTTTTGCATGTTATTATTATTTCGAATAATTTATTTATATATTGTTGGCATAATATATTACTATGTCTTTTTTAAAATTTATTATTAAAAATCCTTTCAGGAGAAAAAATAGTGCCATATTGTCTATTGTAGGTATTTGTATTGGTATTGTAGTTATTGTTGCTCTTGGAGGTATTACTAATGGTTTAGTATCAACTTTTGAAGAAACGATTCATGCGGGGGGTGCAGATTTTTCCATTTCCGGTAAAGAAACAGGGGGCTCGGCATATGGTACTAATACTATTGATGCTAATTGGACCGATAAAATTGCAAATGTAAGTGGTGTTAATGAAGCTTATCCGATTTATGTTGTTTTAACTTCGGTTGGTGATGATTATATGAACACACTTATCGGTATAGACCCAAATGGAACTGCTCTTGCAGATTTATCAATTAATGAAGGTAGAATTTTTAAAGATAATGCCTCTGAAGCTATTCTGGGTAAAATATATGCTGAAGATAAAGGATTATCTGTAGGAGATTCTATTAAAATTGATGGTGAAGACTTTAAAATTGTTGGAATTTACGAGACTGGAGATTCAAATATGGCTGGAGGGGTATTTACATCAATTAGTAAAGTTGGAGACCTAATGGATGATGAAAACAGTATTTCTAATATTTATGTTAAAGTAGATAAGGGTGCTGACCCTCAAGAGGTCGCAGATAGAATTGATGCAATGTATGGGGATAATATTACTACGGTTTCATCCGTTATGGAAATGAATCAAATGGCTAACATGTTAAATATGCTTCAAGCTTCATCTTGGGGAATTTCTCTTTTAGCTATTGTTGTTGGTGCATTAGGAATTATCAATACAATGTTAATGTCTGTATTTGAAAGAACTCGTGAAATTGGTGTTTTAAAAGCTGTAGGATGGTCTAATCGTAAAATTCTAACTATGATTGTCGGGGAATCTTTAGTTATTACTCTGCTGTCTGCGGTTATTGGATCAATTATTGGTGTTGTTCTCTGCTCTGTTTTATGTCCTATGATGGGTCTTAATCCATTGTTCACTCCATATATTTTCATCCAAGCATTTGGAATAGCCATTATTGTTGGAATTATTGGAGGATTATACCCTGCTACTAAAGCAGTTAAATTACCTCCTACTGAAGCATTAAGGTATGAATGAGGTGTTTATATGAGTAATATTGTTGAAATTAATAATTTAGTTAAAACATATGAAAATGGTCACATTAAAGCTTTAAACGGTATTGATTTAACTATCTGTGAAGGTGAATTCGTATCTATTATCGGACCTTCAGGTTCTGGTAAATCAACATTGCTCAATATGCTTGGTGCTCTAGATTTACCTGATTCTGGTTCCATTAATGTTGCAGGTTATGATTTGGTTTCTAATAAAAATTTAAATGTGTTTAGGGCTCAAAAAATTGGTTTTGTTTTTCAATTACATAATCTGATTCCTAATTTGTCTGTTGTTGAAAATATTGAAATTCCAATGTTCACTTCAAAATTATCCAATAGTGAGATGAGAAGCAGAGCACTAGATTTGCTTGATGCTGTTGGACTTCGTGATAAAGCATCTTTAAAACCATCTAAATTGTCTGGTGGTGAGAGGCAGAGAGTTGCAATTGCACGTGCATTGGCAAATAATCCTTCAATTATATTGGCTGATGAACCAACAGGATCACTGGATTCAAAGACTAGTACTAAAATCCTTAAGCAATTAATTGATTTGCATAGAAGTAACAATGTAACTTTAATAATTGTTACACATGATATGGATGTAGCTAATCTTGCAGATAGGGTTATTGAAGTTTTAGATGGTAAACTGGTAAATGCGGGTGATAATTCTTTACTTGAAAATAAAATTAATCTGGATTAATACTTCAAGATTTGGGCGATGAATTGGGAGAATTGTATATTGAAAAAATTTGAATTGGCATTATTATAAATTCCAAGATTTATAAATAAAAGGTGAGGTTAAAAAAAGAGAGATATTGACGAACTTAAAAATACGCCGGGGACTGTCATTGAAAAGATATCTGGTACTATTCATTGCAAATTTAATAGGATTGTATCTGATTAGTTTTGGATTGGATTTTACATTTACAAATCTGTATAAGGTTGTATTGTTTATATTTTTCATCAGTATTTTCAATGCAATATTATGGCCACTTATAACAAAGATATATATGCCCATTTTGGTTTGGACTTTTGGAATTGGGTCTCTTATTTTAAATGGGGGAATATTTGCTTTTTTTGGTCCATATTTTGGTTTAAACATTACTGGATGGGGAATAATTCTTGCACCATTAACCATAGCATTGATCACAATTATCCTATCAACCATATTATCACTAGAAGATGATGGTGCATATTACCAAGCGGTATTAAGAGAAGCTCAAAGGAAAAGAAAAGGCCATATTAAGGATTATCCCGGTTTGATAATTGTGGAAATTGATGGGCTTGCCTATGATGTTTTATGTGAAGCTGTCGACAGGGGCATCATGCCGACAGTCAAGTCAATGATTGACAGTAAAACCCACACACTTAAAAAATGGGAAACCGATTTGTCTTCACAGACCGGTGCAAGCCAGGCAGGAATCCTTCATGGAAACAATGAAGATATAACCTCTTTTAGATGGATTGAAAAAGAAAATGATAATCAGGTAATGCAGTGTTCGGGAGTTACAAAAGTCAAAATACTTGAAGAGAGAATATCTGATGGAAATGGATTACTTGTTGAAAATGGGGCAAGCAGGTCTAACCTGTTTTCAGGAGATACAGACAATGTAATATTCACTTTCAGTAAAATAACTGACCTGAAAAAACTGTATAACGGTGCATGGTTTTCAATTTTTTCAAATCCGAGTGACTTTGCACGTATAGTCGTGCTGGTCATTGGTGATATGATTCATGAAATATACTCCCAACTCAAACACAAAATATTATAGTTTTTCTCGAAAAGTTTATACCATATGAAATACAAAGTTATATTCATGGTTGACCGAAGTAAAAAAATTGCAGGACATCTTGAATTAGATGAAATTAAAGATGTAATGAAAGAATATAAAGATTCTTATGACATGTATCGCAAATTACTTGTCATAAGTATGGTATATCAAGGAGAAACGATTTCTCAAGCTTCTGATTATGTTCATACTACCAGAAAGACTGGAGAGCGTTGGGTGAAAAATTACAATGAAAAAGGATTAGAAGGTTTATATTCGAATTACCATAAATGTGGACGTAAATCTAAGTTAACAAAGGAACAATTAATTGAATTAAAAGAAATAATCACCTCCAGTGATGAATCTTATTCAATTGATGATGTTCAAAAAATTGTCAAAGATAAGTTTGGCGTAAATTATGATTATAAGACCGTTTGGACAATTGTTCGAAAAAAACTGGATTTGAATTATGGAAAACCCTTCATTAAATACTCTTCCCGTCCAGAAGATGCAGAAGAACACTTAAAAAAAACTTAGAAATCATAGATTTGCAAAAAGAATTTTTAGTAATTTTGGATGAAACCGCCTGTCAAAACACTCCGAATACTTCAAGGGTACTTTATGAATCTGGAATAAAGAATACAATGGCAAAAATTCCAAATAGAATAAAAATAAATATGATAGGGTACCAATCAATAAATTGCAAATCATATGTTGAACCCACGAAGAAATCTAATGCATTTACCTTTTTAATATCTTTATGCAACTTCCGTATTTTAAATTTAGAGAATAAAACTTGTCGAAAATTAATAAATGAAGCAATAAATCATCCAAATTTAGAAGAAAAAAATATTAAAAAAGAAATATCTAAAGAATTATCTTCAGAATACGAATTAATTAATAAAATCAATGATAAGCTCCACGATAACAATTCTAAACAAAAATCATTAGATTCCATCAAAAGAATCTGCAACAAAGAAAATCCAAATAACAAGGCAAAAATTGAAAGAAGAAAACGAATAAACATAAATAAAAACTTAGAAAACCCAATAATAAACGAATTAACTCATAAAGAAAAAAGAATTAACATAGTTTTAGATAATGCGAGGATCCATACAGCAAAAATGGTTCAAAAAGCTGCAGAAATTTTAAATATTAACCTAATATATTTAAGACCTTATTGTCCTGATTTGAGCCCAATTGAAGATGTTTGGAGAGTAATTAAAAAAACAACATATAAATCATATTATACTTCTGAAAAAGAATTAATAAAAATATTTGAGGAAAAATTCTATGAAATTTGGTTAGATCTTAATAGTATAATCTTTTAAAGAAAAACTATAAGTTAGATAGGATTGGATGATTACTCATCCGCACCCTCTTAAGAACCGTACGTGTCCGTTAGCCGAACATACGGCTCAAGCAGAACTTTATCCGAAAGTTCAAATGCTTTCGGCATGATATATCCGTTTCTGTAACTTATCTACATACTTTTCGACCTTGTACCAGTTAATACTAGACCAATCCGTAACGTATTGTGCTGTGGACTCATAAACATTATCGTTTTGAGCGTATCTCATCTTATCACTAATCCTTTGAATAAATTACTTCTTAACCGTTTTATATTCACGTTTTCCACCAATCAGAAGTCAGCCATGTTATCCATGCCACACATAAAAGGTGTGGTATCCATTACAGTTATTATTCCCATAGTTTCCTGTTGTCTTTCGACTTATAATGGCTTTTGCTTTCTCTGATATCCTCTACCTCCTAAGGAATTCGGCTTCATTCACAATCCACTTACTCACAATCAATTGTGAGACCTCGTGAGGCTTACCAAGTTGATCTACTTCAGAAGCGAATGAATTAAGGTTCAATCTCTACTCCGCACCTAATAATTGACTATTTCTATGAATTTGCATACAATAGTAGTTAAATTAGATTTTAACGTTGCATTCTACCTATTGGTCTGACTTACGAAGCTTACAATTGTTCACTCACGTTAACCTTTTTCACTCTTTCCCTAGCCCATAAATATAATGAATGCTTTATACTTATTTAGGCATAATATCATGCAACCTCATAATCAATTACTTGATTATGAGTTTCAATGGGGAAAATCCCGTCATAACTGGGATTGAAATAATATTTCGCTGATTTTAATGGGAAATAGGCCCTAGCTTGTCGCACTATTAGTTATCAGATGCTCTTGGATAAGTTTTATTTTATATATGCTACTAAATATTTTTTTGTAGAGTTAATCATTCCATTTATTTTATTGAAAAAAAT
>CACXWH010000056.1 GCA_902771225.1 uncultured Methanobrevibacter sp.
TATTAGTTTAATACTAATAATCAATTCTATTTTTTTAACCGCAACACCACAATTTAAATCAAGTTTTCAGACATGACCAATATAACAATTTAACGAAAATTAAAAGAAGACTTGAAAAAGGACTTTGAAAAAATAAACACCAAATATCAACAAAAGTCTCAACAAATTGACAGTCCCCCCATAAAAATCAATAACTTTATAAAATTATAATACTAATTTTATAGTAATGAATGTTTTTGATAGATTTATTGTTGGCGATACTGAAAGTATTGATTGGTGTTTTGAAAACACTCACTTTAACCAAAGATTGAGTGAAAATGGAATTAAACGAGAGTACCTTGTAGATACTGTAATGTATGAAGAACCGCTGAGACATGAAAGAAGTGGGAACAACGAATATGAAGTAATTTATGAAGCACCGGCAAATAAGGACTATAAAGAATTAAAACTAATCTTTGCCTGTCACGGAAATACTATTGATTTAGTCACAGTAATGCCTAATTTTCAAACTGCAACCAATCGTCAAAAGAAGAAATATCAATCAGATAAACAAAAAAACATTGATAAAAAACGCCTTAAGGCAATAGCTAAAAGGAAATGGTAAAATGGATTTAGCTAGTCAAATTTTTATAAGAAAATCCTGCAGAAAGTATTTGGATGATGAAATAGATATGTCCCAAATTCATGAGTTCATGTCAACTGTTAAACCATTAATTCCTGAAATTAATTATTCTTATAAGATTTTAACTAGGGACGAAGTGTCTTTAAAAACAAGATGGAGTGCACCATATTATCTGGCAATATACTCTGATAAAAAGGAAAATTATGGGCTTAATATTGGATTTATCTTCCAGCAACTTTCACTTTACATGCAAAGCCTTAATATTGGTAGTTGTTGGGTTGGAATGGGTTCTGTTAAAGAAAAAGACCCTGAATTTGTAATTTTAATGTCCTTTGGAAAATCCAATGATTTGAAAAGAGACATTAGTAAATTTAAAAGAAAAAGTTTATCTAAAATATCCGATATAGAAGATGAAAAATTAAAAGTAGCACAACTAGCACCATCAGCCGTTAACTCCCAACCGTGGTATTTTAAACATACTGATGAAGGATATGATGTTTTTAAAGTAAAACATAATATTGTTAAAAGAAAAATACTCGGTAAATGGAATGATATTGATGTTGGAATAGCACTTTCACATTTATATGTTTCAAACAAAGATACATTCCAATTTAAATTTAAAAATAAATCTGACTTGAAGGGATATATTTATACGGGAAGTTTAAAAATTTAAAACAAAGGACTATTTGTCCTTTGTTAAATTAAAAGTCAATTTTCCAGTTCCATCATCAGTTATGTTTAATTCCTTACATTGCGGAGATAAGCCATTTAAAAATGTTTTACCATCATCAGGACTCATAATATGTGGCAAATATCCATTAATATTAACCGGATATAAAGTTAACACACCGGTATCATTTACCAATTCAACCTTAATCATATAGTCATTTAAAGTAGATTCTGTTCCCAAATCAAACATAAAGTTACCTAAACTATAACAGATTGGTTTTCCTTTATACATTTCAACCCCTTGAGGCACGTGAGGATGAGCTCCAACAACAATGTCTGCACCATAATCAATTAATTCATGGGCTATTTTTTCTTGGTCGGTATTAGGAGACATTGAATATTCATTTCCAAAGTGCATTGAAACCATGATAAAATCAGACCCATTGGCACGAGCTTCAGAAATTTGTTTTTTGGCATCTTCTGAATTATATGCAGAATATCCTGGAGAAGAATCATTTGCATAAGGTAAAGATTGATAATCATATTCTGCAAAATTGTTTGAATCCATATAATTTAATACAGTAATATCCCTATTGTTAATATTTTGTGTAACTGATTTGTGAGCATCACTTGCATTTTCACCAGCACCCATTGGAGTGATTCCTGCATCTTTAAGATATTTAATAGTATCGCGCATTCCAGTAAAACCATAATCACATACATGGTTATTTGCAAGAGTTGCAATTGTCCTATTATTTGCTTTTGCAAGAGGCACATATTTCGGATCACATTTCAGAGGAACATCACCTTTTACAGCATTTTCAGAGTTTGTTGCTGCATTTTCAAAGTTGATTATTAATAAATCAACATTAGAAGTTACATTAGAAACACCAGCAAATGGAGAGGAATCTGAACTTAAAACCCCTTCCATATTACGTGCAAACATGACATCCCCAGTGACTGCTATTGAAACATCCCCTTTTGGCTGACCAAAATTTGATCCACCACCCATAAAAATTGTCGCAACCGCTGCTATTAAAAGCAAAACAGCCAAAACAACAACAAGAACAAATGAAAACTTTCTAAAATTCATAAATCATCCCTCAATTTCAACTTCATCTTCACTAAATAATTGATTTAACATCCATTCAGCATCATATTCTTTAATATCATCATATCCTTGGCCAACACCTAAAAACATGATTGGTTTTTTAATTACATAACCAATAGACAATGATGCACCACCTTTACTATCTGCATCTGCCTTAGTTAAGATTACACCATCAATATCAATAGCTTCATTGAATTTAACTGCTTGTTGAGTTGCATCATTACCAGTAAGTGCATCTCCAACGAAAATAACCAAATCCGGATTTGAAACTCTTTTGATTTTTTTCATTTCATCCATAAGATTTGTATTGGTCTGCATTCTTCCAGCAGTATCAATTAAAACTAATTCTTTTCCTTGGGCTTTTGCATGTTCAACCGCATCATAAGCAACAGCTGCAGGGTCTGACCCTTTTTGGTGTTTAATAATTTTTACTCCAACATTATCTGCATGATGGGTAACCTGTTCAATAGCTCCTGCACGAAATGTATCTGAAGCTGCAATGACTGGAGTATAACCTTTTTTCAAATAGTAATTGGCTAATTTACCAATTGTTGTTGTTTTTCCAGTACCATTAATACCAACAAACATTACTACCAATGGTTCTCCCTGAGCTTTTTTCTCTTCAATCATTTCAGTCATTGATTTGCCTGGAACATCAATGATTTCTGCAACAGCATTTCTTAAAGCATCATATGTGTATTCAGTAATATCACTACTTCTTTTGATTTTACGACCGACAAGGTCATCTTTTACAGAACCAACTACTTCAGTAGCCACTTCCATTGCCACGTCGCCTTCTAAAAGACCCATTTCAAGTTCCCATAAAGTGTCTTCCACATGTTTTTCAGAGATTGTTTTTTCACGAACAAATGAAAATAATCCTCCTTTTCCTTCAGATGAGTCATCATCTTTATTTTTGTTTCTAGACCAGAAGTGAGATTTTTCTTTTGTTTTTTCTTCATTTTTTTCCTCAGAAATTTTATCTTCTGATTCATCCTCATCAGAATCATCTTTTTTAGACCTAGACCAAAAACGAGACTTCTTCTCCTTAGGCTCCTCATCAACAACAGGAGATTCTACTTCAATAGACTCTTCCTCATCCCCATCATCAACAGATTCTTCTTCATCAAAATCATCCCCTTTAGACCTAGACCAAAAACGAGACTTCTTCTCCTTAGGCTCTTCGTCAGCCCCTTCTTCACCAGATTCTATTAATTTAGACTCATCAACTTTGTCTTCCTTTTTTTTACGACCAAATGAGAAAAATGAACGTTTTTTACCTTCTTCTTCCTGAAGGTTGTCTTCTTGTTTTGCTTCTTCGATGATTTCTTCTTCTAATTTATCACTTGTACGTGATAATTTCTTTTTCAATGATTCAAACAAAATTAACCCAACCTTTTAGTTTTATTAAAAATGTTTAACTATAACTTATTTATATTTTTTATATTATTTAAAAGAAACATGGTTTTGTAAATTATGGTCAAAATAAAATCAATTAAATAAAAAGCGACTTTATTAATAATGATGAAAGTTATTAGAAATATAAAAATAATAAAAGGAAAAATTAGTTAAATTAATAACTAATTTTAAAATATGAAATTTAAATTGGCCCATCTAGATTAGTGTACTTTTAAATTGTTGAAATTGATGAAATTAGTTACACCCCATCTAAACATTACAACTCCTCTGGCACCACCATTTAAAGAAGCCTGTGCATCACCACTTAATTCAGAAACTGACAATCTTGTAACGTCATCATCTGACCTGTAAGATTGAAGACCGGTCCAGACTTGTGCACCATTGGAATTATCAACAAACCATTTTGTAATACTTTGAATCCATGCGGTATTTTGATGATAATTTCCTTTATAAACCATTGGGAGAACAAGATCCAAGTATTTAGTCAATGTTGGATAATCTTGACCATCATAATACAGCATATTATCTGGTTCAGGCATTAAAGCAGCAGATACTAAACAATTTGGATTAACTGATTTGATTGCTGAAACTGCAGTTTTTACAAAGTAATTTATAGATTCGGCAGCTGTAGGGAAATTATATGCCGTTCCACCAAATCTTAAATAGTCGAAGTGAACTCCACTTATACCAGAAATACCTGCATAATATTTAGCTTCGTTTACTCTAGAATTAATAAGGTCATAATTGTATGTTCCATCCCTATTTGCAAGACCATGCCAACTACCATCATAAGCAACTTGCATCCAAAGATGTACTTTGATTCCATAACTATTTGCTTGATTTGCCCATGAAGAAACAGCGCCCGCACCATATGCAGTTACAGCATAACAATGTAGGAAAATATGCCTTGTTCCCTGTGAAGCCAAACTGGCCAAGTCCAAGTCATACATATTAGAATATAGTACCCAATATCCGTAACCGTATGGAATTTCTGAAGTAACTGATAAGCTAGCATATCCTTTAAAAGGAGTATAAAGCTTATCTCCAGCAAATGAATACTCTACACCATATGTTCCCTCACCAAGATCATTAATATTTAAATGAACAATACCATTTGAATCTGTACTTTGAATATATGTCTTTGAACCAATTTTAACTGTAACCTCTTTACCGGCCAGTGCCTTATCTGCAGTTAACTTAATATCATAAGTAACCCCAGAATTTTTATGGAAAGTTGAACCTGTAAGAACTGTTAATTTAGTTGGAATTCTTGGATTTACAGTCAACTTTGATGAATTAACACAAGAATACAAATCTTCGTCCCCAAGATAATAGTACTTAATGTTATAAGTGCCTGGAGGTAGGTTAATAGTCATGTTTGCAATTCCTGCATCATTAGTTATTTTAGTATAATTTCTTCCGTTAACTTCAAAAATTACTTTTCTGTTTGATAATTCAACAGAAGAAGCAGACAACAAAACAAATATCTTTTCAGCACATCCTTCAGTTACACTGGAAGTTAATGGGAATAATGTGGTCGAAGGATTTTCAATTACAATAATATATTTATTTTCCTGGGTGAATTTATAGCCTGTTCCATTATAAAATATTTTAGCACTATAATCATCACTAGGCAAATCTATTTTAAACTTAGCTACACCTTTTTCATCAGTTACATTGGAATAGATTTTTGAATCAATTTTCATATAAAGAGTTTGATTTGAAAATATCCTATTATTTTCATCATATAACTCTGCTTGGTAATATTCGTCTTTAATAAGAATATCGTTATAACATTTTATATTTACCTTAACTCCATCATAATTTTCAACAGTTGATTTTGCTGATGAAGCACCATAAATAGAATTAGCTTCATGATTAAAGTTTAATGAAAAGTTGCCTTGAGGTAAATCCAAATAAAAACTGGCAACTCCATCTTCATCAGTCATAGCAGTATATTTTTTATTTTCAATGGTTAATTCAATAATCTCATAGCTTACCCCATAATTCAATTTATTAGTTAATGTGGCTTGAATCGTATCGTCATCGTTTAACTTGAAAACATAATCTTGAGTAGTCAATTTAGTATCTGAATTGGCATTGACTACAATAGTATTGGAAACAGATTCCCCTGTAAGCTTGTTATTTGCAGTTATTATATATTTTCCCCCACCCAAATTAATATTGAGTTGGGCGTTTCCTGATTTATCTGATTGGCGAGTATAAAAAACACCATTTACATTAAATTCAACATTTGTATATGGGATTGTTTTTCCTTTAAAATCCCTAACATTCACCACATATTGGTGATTATCCTGATATATTTTATTTAAATTGTTTCCCCTAATTGTTGGAAGCACTTTAATATTATTTGAAAAAGAATAACCATCAACAGGATTATAAGCTGTTAATATATAATTGCCAGAGTTTAAATTTATATTTAATCTAGCAACACCATTTTGATTAGTTTGACGAGTATAAAAAACACCATTAATATTGAATGTTACATCCCGATTATCTAAAACATCTCCAGAACCATCAACAAATGTAGCATAATACTGTGAATCATTTTTATAATATTTGACTAAATCATTACCCTGTATAGTAGGTAATACAGTTACGTTAACTGATTTATTTGAAGAAGCATATTTATCATTTCCTAAAAAATAAATATTGGCCAAATATGTGTCTGGAATTAAATTAATAGCCAGTGAAGCTTTTCCATTACCGTCAGTAGTTCTTGTGTAATCTTGATTATTAATATTAAATGTTAAATTATAATTTGGCAATGGATTATCATTTACATCTGATAAAGCCACATTAAGACGTGTCCCATTCTTATAATACATAGATACATCTTTTACATCCATACTAACCTCTTCTAAAGGTGCAGTAGCATTTTCTTCAGCACAAACCAAAGACATGCTTAAAAATAAAAGCACAATTAAAAGAAATGAAAAATATTTTCGAATAATAAAACCCCCTGTTTAATTTTATAAAATAACATATATCAAAAAAATTAAAAAAATGAAGTTTTCAAACTTCATTTAATAGTAATCTTATTACTGATACTAAATTCATCATAAGATGAAGTTACGATATATTCGCCCCCAGGTAAACCAATAAACAATTTGGCCATACCCTGACTATCAGTAATATTTGTATATTTGACACCGTTTATATTAAATTCTATACTTTGATTTGAATAAGGATTTCCTTTCCCGTCAATTAATTTAACTTTAAAATTACTCACACCACCATAACTAATTGTATCATTTGCAAACAATATAGGAAGAATTTTTACTCTGTTTGAATATCTTAAACCCTTATAATCAGCAGTAACAATATAGTCTCCAGGCTGCAATCTTAAATTTAAGTTTGCATAACCTGATGCATTGGTTTGCCTTGTATAGAATATACCATTAATATTAAACGAAACAGCCACATTAACTAAAGGATTACCCTTTCCATCCAATACTTTAACGGAATATGTGGAATCGTTTCTATAATATTTGGTTACATCATGACCATCAACCAAAACAGTTAAAACTTTGACTTTATTAGCACATTGTTCGCCATTAATCGGGTTGATTGCAGTTAAAATATAATCACCCGGAATTAAATTAATATTTAATTTAGCAATTCCAAAACCATCAGTATTTCTTTTATAGAATATTCCATTAATATTAAATGAAACCTCTTTATTTGCCAAAGGATTGCCTGAAGTATCTAAAAACTTGGCATAATATTGAGTATCATTTTTATAGAATTTTACAATGTCACTACCAGATATGGTATCGGAAATTATAATATTAGAAGATGTGGAATTACTACCAAAACGACCGTTATAACTCGCAGTTGCAACATAACTACCTGCATTTAAATTTAAAGCAAGTGAAGCGACCCCATTTTCATTGGTTTGTCTTGTATAAGTCTGACCATTAATCTTAATGGCAACATTCTCACCAGCAATAGGGGAATTGCCACCATCTTTAAGATAAATGTTTAATTTTTCAGGCCCTTTATAATACTTATTAACATTAGCAGTGGACATTAAAGCCCCATATACATTTGCATTTAATTTTACACTATTAACAAAATTGTCATTTAATGAGAAATATAAATCAAATTGGCCAACTTTAACTGCTTTAAGTGAAAATGTAATATAATTATTTGGATTACAATCGTTTAAATTCCAAACTAGTATACGAGATCCAGTAACATAATTATATGATCCTTTAGATACAGTTGCACTATTAAAATCAAATCCCTCAGGAATAGCGAAACGAACTGTAGGGCTGGATTTTTTAAAATAATTTACTTGAAATTTAATTTCAATATTATCACCAACAAGAGCTGTACTAATTGGGCTGAGCAATTTAAAAATCTCAAAATTGGCATTATCAAACACATATGTTCCTAAACCTATTTTACCAGGAGTTCCTGGAAGTGAGTCTCTAGAAATATAATTCCTATCCAAATAATTAATATTATCTGCCAAACCTCCGGTGGAGCGACCAACACCTGCACCATTATCATTTGATGCATAAGTATCCACACTGCAACATATACTATTAGAAGAAGCGGTTAATTTCCAATCATAAGTTATAAGGTCTCTTCTGTTAACACCATAAGAATCAGTGTATCCTAACTTAATAGCAGCATCAACAGGACTTAAACTGGCGTCATAAGATCCCTTTTGAGAGTATGAGTAAACATTAGGACAAACCACATATTCACCAGGTTGTAATTTTCCAGTATGATAGCGGTCACTAAAAGCAACACCATAAGTTCCATCGGCAGCTTTAATAACAAAATGGCCTAAAGAATATCGAGAGATTATATTGTAAATTTTTGAAAGATAATTATCATTAATTACATTATTAACAACCATTTCACAAATTATACTTTCAATTAGCTTAAATTCAGAACCGTCAGTTACACCACCGTTTCCAATAAGCCAGCCGTTAGAAGTTACAAAAGCATGAGCAAAATAGCCATCAGGCTCTTTATATTGTTTAACATAAGTAATATCTCCCCAAACACCACTTCTTATTTGTATATCTACTTGATTAGTAGCATCACGCCTAACGGATAATACTCCCTCATTATCACTTACTTGAAGGACTATGGAACTACACTCACTCATATTGATTAAATCATCAGCCACACATGTCTCTTCGATATTGTCTTTTGGAGATCCGTCAGCGAACTGTTCTACTTCATTAATTACATTAATTTCAGAAATATCACCAATATCTCCAACTTCAGAAACTTCATCCATAACAGTATCATTCAATGAATCAGCTGAAACGAAGGAAATGCTGGTTAAAAAAACAATTAATAAAATAAATATAAAAAACTTTGAATAAATTTTAATAATTATTCCCCCTTATAATGAATATCTGTATAAAGTGATAAAAATAGATTACTAAAAAAATAAATTTGAAGTTATGACATTATACAGAATATATGCAAAATACAATAAAAAAAAGAAAAAAGAGTTTATAAGTAATTAATAACCGGTTACGCCACCTTGTGCTGCTGCTTGAATTTGTTGAGCTTGACCTTGAAGATTAGCCACGATATCAGTTACTTGCTGTAAATTAGCTAACATTTTATCTAAACTATCTTCCAAATCTTTTTTCTGCCCAGCAATAATTACTTTAGCACCTTCAGCATCTTTTTTAATAGCGTATCCTGCACCAATACTTATAATAATTTCGTCAGTATCTTTAAGTTCCCCTTTAATGAAAGAACCAGCACCTACAGGTACAAAAGCTTCAACAGCTTTTTCCCCATTTAAATCATCTAAAGTGTTGGATAATGCATCAACCTCAGAAATAGAAGATTGAATTAATTCAATTTGTTGGCGAATTAAATCCGCTTGTTGATTATATGCATTAATTTCATTAATGAGTTCATTTAATTTTTGCTGATCTTCCATAATAACACCTCTCAAAGTGTATTATAAAATCTCTTTTACAATTGGGTCAACAACATCTTCAGGAGCAATTTCAGTGATTTCAGAAATTTTAATTTGATTTCTGTTAATACCGTGTTTGCTTCCAAAACGTTCATAAATTTTTTGTTCAATATCAGCTTCACTAGTAGCTTTATATTCTTTTACAAATTCATGAAACTCATCGCCCATTACAAAAGTACCTTTAACTCTGTAAATTTTAGTTATCATATTAATCCCTCAGATAATAATTTATAAATCATCTAAAAAGCCTAATGCTTCTTCAACTCTAGCCATTTCAGGACCAGTACTGTTTTTAGCAACAATTGCTCCATTTGAATTAGCAATAGAACATGCTCCAACTAAAGAAATACCTCTTCCAACAGTACCAATATCTCCCTCTACACCAAATACTTTGCGAGAAAAGTCAACTTCACTTTCAACAGCAGTGCTACTAATTAAAAATCCTTTATTGGTTACAGATATTAATGAACCAATAATATCACTTCCAACCATTGAAGTTGATTCAACATCAACATCTAAAGTAGATTCAATAGTATTAATAGCATCTTCAGATAAAAAAGGACTTACTATAGCACCATTATCATTTGCTGCGACAATATTACCAACAGCAGTATAATTACCAGGAATAGCAGCTACTTCAAGACCTAATCCTTCAAACTGTTCAACTTCTCTATCTAAAACATGTGGGGAAACAACAATACCATTTGAATTAGCAACAGACAAAGATCCAATAAGGCTACTTCCAGAAATAGAAGATTTCACTGCAGGGACTTCTAATATTTCCTCAACCAATTTAACTTTTTCATCAATTAAATTATAAGGAACAAAAGCAACATCATCAGTTACTTGAATGAAAACCCCAATATTTGGATTTCCTACGATATCAATTCTTCTTAACATATTGTTACCTCACTTGTTAAGTATTTGAAAAAAGTACAATAGCTATTCTGCTAAAGTAGCTTCTACAACACCATCTTCATCCTTAACTGCTTTTACAGTAATTTTAGAAGGTATTTTTTGAATACCTCTTGCCCAAATTACATGATTAATAGATTCATCAAGTTTGACTTCTTCAGCTTTCATGTGTTTGGTTAAGAAATTTTTAACTTCTCTAATAGCTCTAGGAGCTCTGATAGTCCTTTTAACATTTTTTACATTTCTAAGTGGAATTGTGTAAACTCTTTCCATGATAAATCCCCCTTATAATTTAAGGCTGTTTCTTCTCCAATGTCTAGGTTTAGGTCTGTATCTAAGTTTACGATTAGTTTTAGCATAAGCCCAGATTGGAATTCTCCTATTTTGTTTGTTTGCTTTTGCCATTCTTAATTTTTTAGCTAATGGTTTATTTCTACTCATTTTTTCACCTGTGAATAAAGTATAATAATTATTTTTTATATCCAATAACACGAGTTTGATAATGTTCCGGAAATATATCTAAAGAATTTCCTCCATTCTTATCAATCAAAGTCCTTATTTCAACCTCATAATCAGAGCTGTTATCTTTATTGCTTTTTTCATGAGATATTTCAAAAAGATTAGATGTTATTAATTTAACAGATTTGTGACCAAAACTATCCAAATTAATGTATTGTACACTTTTTCTATCTTCAAGACTTCTTATTTGATTAACAGTAAGTTTTGGAGTTCTATCATCTCTTCTGGTTCCATCGGCAATAATATCATATTTATCAGCAACTTCTTCAATAACTCTTTCATGAATAAATTTTATCCCGTCATTCGGAAATCCATCATTCATAATCATGTTACAGGTTTTATCTAAAATCTTAAAATCCAATTCTAAAACTTTATGATTAAAGCCTAATGATTTTGCTGATTTGCTGGCAGGAATATATGAATCATAAACACCAAAATTTGCAGTGCATAATTCAACATCAAGACCCAATCTTTTAAGCATAACTGCCATAAAAGATGAATCTTTACCACCACTATATAATACAGCCGCTTTCATGGATATTATTTCCTTGTAATTTTAATCTCCCTTTTTTGACCAGCAATTTGTCTTAAAAGAACTTTTAACTGTTCATCAGTGACTTTTCCTCTTAAACTACCTGATTGAGCAGATTGAATTAACTGTAATTCAATTTGATTAACAAGTTCTGGTTTAGTTAATTTAAGATTAGCTAATCTGTTACGAGCTTCAGGGGTCATAATTTGACCTAAAATTTGTTTTTTCTGAGCTTCGAATTGTGCTTGTGCTTCTTGCTGTTGCATTTGTTGTTGAGCAGCAGCCTGTTGCTGTTGTGATTGTTGGGCAGCAGCTTGCTGTGCTTGCAACTCAGCCATTCTTTTTTGACGAATTTCATCAAGATCGCTCATATCAAACTCTCCAATATAATTTAATTAGTATTTTGCAAGTTCAGGAATATCTTTAATGATTTCACCAGCGGTTTTATCTAAAAAAGACCTTCCTTTTGGAGAAACAACTCTTCCTCCTTCAACTTTTTCAACTAAACCTGCGTCTTCTAATTGGTGAAGAGCATTTCTAATAATGGCTCCACTACCTTTTTTAAATACTTCAGGAGTTACACCACGGTCTTTTTTACCACCGTAGAAAGTTCTTAAACTCATTACTCCAACAGGTCCATCCATGTACACTCTTCTAATAATAGATGCACATCTTACATACCACCAATCAGCATTTTCTGGTTTTCTTTCTTTGTGAACACCAGTTTTAACAAAATTGGACCATGCAGGGGAATTGATTTTATCATTTTCTTTAAATTCTTCTGCGACTTTTTTAATTAATAAATCTGCAGGTACATCAAATACAGTAGTCATATTAATTCTCCAATATTTTTATTAAATAATTGTCCTCTTAATCCACTGTAAATTTAAGACCTAAAAAATAGGGCCTGTAACTCTAAATTTAAGTAATTTTTAAGGCTTCTTTTTGTAAATTACAGCAACATGTCCTCTAACATCGATAAGTTTACATCGAGTTTTTTCGACAATTTCTGCAATATAAGTATCTTTATCTCTAGCGATATTTTTTGCAAATTTAAGTTTGACAATTTCATTAGCTTTTAGTTGGCGTTTGATTTCTTCAATGACATTATCATTGACACCGCTTTTACCAATATTAATTGTCATCGCGGAAAGAGCTCTATTCATCATTTCTTTTTTTGATTGACTCATATTTAGCTCTCCTTTTAATTTTCTTTTCCTTATTATAAGGAATTTTCATAACATGGCCACATTCTCCACAAAAAATATTAACTTTTTCGTCAACTAGCCGGACGGACGAATTATGACCATAGTAAAGGAATTTACCGCATTCCCTACAATACCTCCTAGACCATTTTTCTGGAATTTTAGTATTGTACTTAGTAGATAATTTTCTAGCTAATTCCACATACCTATGGGATCGTTCAGGATGGGTGATGAATTCCATCTCAGCACGCTCAAAAAGGATGTTCATTCTTTCAATAGCTATTTCAATCATCCATTTAGGTCGTTTTCCTCTACTCAAAAATATCCTCCTTAATTGTCGGATATAATATTCAAAAATTGAATTAAAATGATTTGCGCAAATTAAAACAAAAACCATAGTTAATGATAACCTTAGGTTAACATGAATATTAAGAATAAATATGATTTTCAATACATATAAAGGTTATGTAAATATGGAGAAATAGACTCTCAAAGAAGCAAATTTTTGAAAGACCCCTAGTTAATATTATCAATATAAAATACTGTGCAAAATGAAAAATTAAAAAAATATTATATAAAACTTTTAATATATCTTTAATTGACAACATTTTAGGGGGAAAAAATGTTCAATATTAAAGAAAAATTCAAATTTTTAGAAGATGGAATTGATTTCCCATTCTATAATGATATACCAAAGCTATCTACAATTGAATGGGCAATCTTAGTAATTGCTGTAGTTATTTTTATCATTCTTGCTTCCTTGAACCTCCCCGCCGTGTAGACGACGGGGATTCGCAAACCAAAAAAATTATAGTATGTTTTCTTGGAATTTTTTACTGCATCGTTGTCCCAACGATTTTTAATCCTTCATTTAAGATATTAATACTTGCATTTATGTCT
>CACXWH010000057.1 GCA_902771225.1 uncultured Methanobrevibacter sp.
AGAAGTAGTAATAGAAAACGGTGAAGTAACCTCCGTTGGAGAACCTTTAGTTGATTATTGTCCTATTTTTGATAAAATCGATGACGCTAAACATTTAACACCAGAATTCATTAAATGGAATATTGAAAAAAGAATTCGTGAGTTTGGAATGTGTACTCCCCAAAGAGTAGTTAGAATGGATGATGTTTTAAGTTTTGGGATATCTGAAATTTTAAGAACTAACTTTGAGTTAGGTTTAATTGATTGTGTTGTTGGTGTTTGTGAAGGTGTTGGAACACTATTAATGACAGACCCAGAAATTATTCAAGGAGTTGGTGGTAGAGTATCAGCTCTTATAAGTACAACACCCATACCAGAAGTTATTAAAAAAGTTGGAGTAGAAAACGTAGTTAATAATGAAACTGCAGAATTAACACCAATTAAAGGACTTGAAATAGCTATTGAAAAAGGATATAAAAACATAGCTATTACAATTTTACCTGGCAATTTAATAAAAGAAATCGCAGAATATCCGCTACCGCAAGATGTTAATGTTTATATTTTCGTAGCACATACTACCAATGCCAGTGATAAAGAAGTTGAAATTGCATTTAAATATACTGATGTTATTACAGCCTGTTCTTCCAGCAAAGTTAGAGACTTTGCTGAAAAAGAAAAAGTTTATTATTCCGGAGCAAAAGTGCCTATTTTTGCAATTTCCCAGAAAGGAAGGGAATTTCTAGATAATCGGCTTGAAAAAATAGGTAAATCACTAACAATTAATGATTACCCAATGAACAAAGACAAACATCCGAATCCATTAATTTAATAAATAGCATTAATAAAAATAATATTGAATTATGAATAAAAAAATTGATTTAGTTTCACAACCTAAGAAGTCCTATTGGAAATTAACTATTCCATTATTAAGTTTTGAAATATTTAATGCATTTTATGGTTTAGTTGATATATATTGGGCTTCACAATTAACTTCCGATGCATTTTATGCAATTAGTGTTTCTACACCATTATTTATTTTAATTTGTTGCGTCGGAGAATGTGTAGGACAAGGAACTAATTCAATAATGTCGAGATATATTGGATCCAATGATTACAACAGCACATATAACTCAATAATACATGGATTGATTCTCATTGGCATTGTATGGATTATATGTTTATTTTCAATATTATTTATAGACAACATTTTTGTTTTACTGAAAGTGGAAGAATCAATGGATTTAGCATTAATATATACTATACCCTTGTTTACTTTTTCAATAATATTATTAATAGTTAATTACTTTTCACAGACATTACAAGCAGAAGGAAATTCAAAAACGCCTACAATATTAGTGATTGGGGCAAATATTTTAAATATAATTTTAGATCCCATTTTTATGTTTGTATTAAACTGGGGCATACTCGGGGCAGCATATGCAACAATAATGTCTTTTTTAACTGCTGCTATAATAATGATATATTGGTACTTATCTAAAAAAACCAAAGTACCTTTGAATTTAAAATATTTCAATATACAACTAAGAATATTTTATGAAATATTAAAAGTTGCACTTCCAAACCTTTTTAACGATGCTATATGGTGCATTTCTGCAATATATATTAATGGGGTTTTAATAGAGGAACTGGGCAAAACTGGAATATTGCTTTATTCAACATCAAGTAAAATAAGAGATTTACTTTTAGCACCTATTAAAGGATTAGGTAGGGGAGTAATGATTCTTAGTGGTCATTTATTTGGGGCAAAAGAAATCAATGAATTAAAAAACATGTATAATTATGTTCTTAAAATATCAGTTTCAGCAGCTTTGATATTGGGCATGATATTTTTATTCATTAGGGATTTAGTTTATAAATCTTTTAATATAATGAATATGGAATTATCAGTATTAGCCATTTCCATTTTTGGAATATTTATCTTTTTAAGCATTTCATTTTCTTATATTTCAGCAAAAACGATAGATGGTTTTGGAAAAAGTTATTATTCCCTCATACCTACTGCCCTTAAAATTGTACTCATGATGATTTTGATTTCATTACTGAGACAATATTTACCAAAAGGCATTTCAGTACTTGTATCCATATTAATATGTGAGATAATGATGGCTGTGATTTATTATGTGGTATTAAAATTCCTATTTAAACGTTTTGAATCAACAGACAAAGAGGATTTGAAAGTAGTCTAAAATATCTTTTAACCAATACTAAAACTTCAATATAATGTAACAATAAATATTTAAATAATATAATTATATTATTAGTAAATGGTAATTTAGAAGAGCGTGTGTATAAATGACTCAAAAAAGTGAAGCAGTAAAAGGCAACATTACTCCTGAAATGGAGGATGTGTCAAAAAATGAAAATATTGATGTTGACAAATTAGTTAAATTAATAGCTAATGGAAAAGTAGTTATTCCTAAAAATATCAACAGTAATGTTAAAGCCTGCGGTATTGGAGAGGGCCTTACTACCAAAATTAATGCAAATATCGGCTCATCCAGTAAAATTGATGATTTGGATTTGGAAATCAATAAAGCCAAACTAGCTGTTGAATATGGTGCTGATGCAATAATGGATTTATCAACAGGTTCTGATTTAAAATTATTCAGAAAAAAAATAATGGAAGCCATTGATGTAATTATTGGTACTGTCCCTATTTATGAAGCAGGTGTTGTTACACTTGCAAAAGGCAATGAAATTATAGATATGGATCCGGACGATATCTTTAAAGCTATTGAAAATCAAGCCCGTGAAGGGGTTGACTTTATGACACTTCACTGCGGAATTACAAAAGATTTAGTTTCCAAACTTGAAAAGCAAAAACGTATGATGGGGATTGTTAGCCGCGGAGGAACATTCATGGCATCCTGGATTAAGCATAACGGCGAGGAAAATCCACTATATGAAAATTATGATTATCTTTTAGAGTTATCATATGAATATGACATAACATTGTCATTAGGTGATGGTTTAAGGCCCGGTTGTTTAGCGGATGCGAGTGATATTCCCCAAATTCAGGAATTAGTTAACTTAGGAGGACTTGTTAAAAGAACACAAGATGCAAATGTTCAGGTTATGGTGGAAGGACCAGGACATATGCCATTAAATCAAATTAAAGCCAATATGGAAATTCAAAAAACAATCTGTCATGGAGCACCATTTTATGTTTTAGGGCCACTTGTTACTGATTTAGCTCCAGGTTATGACCACATTACCTCTGCAATTGGCGGAGCAATAGCTGCAACTAGCGGAGCTAACTTTTTATGTTATGTAACACCTGCAGAACATTTATCACTTCCTTCACTTGAAGATGTAAAAGAAGGAGTGATTGCATCAAAAATAGCTGCAGAAGCAGCAGATGTTGCAAAAGGCCTGCCACAAGTATGGGAAAGAGAACGTGAAATGGCAAAAGCCAGGAAAGAATTTGATTGGGAAAAACAATTTGATTTAGCATTTGATAAATCCAAACCAAGAACCTATCGTGACAAATGTGAACTTGACGATGATGAAATGTGTGCAATGTGCGGAGAGTATTGTGCAGTAAAAATAGCAAAAGGCGATTTTTAATGAAATATCAGGAATTAGTAGATGTTTACTCAGCTTTAGAAGCTACAACAAAACGTTTAGAAAAAACAGACATTATTTCAGACTATCTGAAAAAATTAGATGCAGATACTATTGGTAAAGTTGCATTATTGCTTAGAGGAGGAGTTTTTCCTGCATGGAGCTCAGAGGAAATTGGTATTGGATCCAAATTAGTTGAAAGAGCTGTGGCAGAAGCTGTTGGAACCACACAGGCAAATGTTGAAGATGCAGTTCGTGACGAAGGAGATATTGGTCTTGCCTGCATTAAATTATATGCCAAAAAGTCACAAATGACATTTTTCTCACAGCCATTAACCATTAACTTTGTATTTGACAGTCTGCAGAAATTATCAAAAATAAGCGGTTCACGATCCACTAACCGTAAAATCTCAATTATTCTAGAATTATTATCACAGGCTTCAGCTACAGAAGCCAAATATTTAACCCGAACAATCACAGAAGAGTTAAGAATTGGTGTTGGTGACGGAATTATTCGTGACGCAATAGCACAGGCATTTGATATTGATAAAAAAGTTGTTGAAAGAGCACAAATGTTAACTAACGACTTTTCTGTAGTTGCAAGAACTGCCCTTTTAGAGGGTGCTGGCGGATTAGCTAAACTTAATTTAACTCCAGGAACCCCTGTTAAACCAATGCTTGCACAACTTTCACCACCAGTAGCTGAAATCATTCCAGAGATGGGTACTGCAATTTGTGAAACAAAATACGATGGTATCCGCCTGCAAGTTCACAGGAATGGAAATGAAATTAAAATATTTACCCGCAGATTGGAAAATATTACCTCCGCACTGCCTGAAATCGTGAAGTTATTTGATGAAAATTTACCCCATGATGATTATATTGTAGAAGGGGAAGTAATAGCCACCCGTGACGGCAAGCCACTTCCTTTCCAGAACATTTTACATAGAGTCAGACGTAAATACAATGTTGAAGAGGCAATGGAGAATGTGCCTCTGAAATTATACTTATTTGATTTATTATATTATAAGGAACCTATGATTGATGAACCGTTAATGGTTAGGCGTGAAACCCTAGAAGAAATTGTGGATACCAATGATGATGGAATGAATTTAAGTACTATGATTGTCGGTACCCCAGATAACATTGATGAAATTGAAGAGTTGTTTAATTCATCCATTGCTGCACATCACGAAGGCATTATGATTAAAAATGCATCAGAACCATATATTCCAGGAATTAGAGGTAAAAAAATGCTTAAATATAAAGCAGAACCTGAAACTTTAGACATGATTGTTGTTGGTGGGACGTATGGTATCGGAAAACGCGGCGACTTTGTTGGATCTTATCTTGTAGCTTTAAGAGATGAAAACGACGAGTTTAAAACTGTAGCCTATGCTGCAACTGGTCTTGATGATGCAACTTTAGAATACTTAACCGGAAAAATGAAAGAGATAGAAATTTCAACAAAAGGCCGTGAAATTGTTGTCGAACCAAAAATCGTTTTGGAAATTGCATTTTCAGAAATTGTTGAATCTCCAGAATATGAAACAGGTTATTCCATAAGATTTCCTGTCGTTAAAAATATCAGAAAGGATAAAGGTCCCGGAGATGTTGATACGGTTGAGAGATTACTTTCAATGTATGGGGCTCAATAGTCCAGACGTTTTACCTTTGAAATTACAATTTTAGTCAATGGATAAACTATGATTTCATATATTGTCTTGAACAATGCCTGAACAACAATCATCATGATTAATGCACCCAAAGGTACCAGTCCCCAAAATCCTATTGTGATGAAAATCAATGCATCACAACCTTCCCCAATTAATGTAGAGAATATGCATCTGAAAAACAACTTTTCTTCAGATTTTGACTTTAAATAAACCATTATTTTTGCATTTAAAATAGAACCTACAATATACGCTGCAAAACTGGCTATCAATAGTCTTGAAGTCGAACCCAAAACAATGCCGAATGCATCGCTTGATTCAAAAAATGATGGGGCGGGCAACAAAATTGTAATGTTATAACAGATTACAGCAATCAGATTCATGAAAAAACCTAAAAGAATAACTCGTCTTGCCTTTTGATAACCATAACATTCCGCCAAAATATCATTGACAATGTAAATAATTGGAAAAATAATAACCCCACATGGAAGAGTAAAATAAAAAAATTCAAAGGTTTTTCCAGCAATGATATTAGATATTATGAGTGATGCTGTGAAAACACCTGCAAGAATTGCATATAACTCACTTTTGGTCAAGTCATCAAACATGTTAATTAATTTAGTTATTTTGTCTTAAAAATGTTGTCCTTTAGAAAAAGAGATGAAAAATATTAATCTCAAATTGTTAAAAAACTTTAAATAGATTAATACAAATATTTGATAACATGGAGTGTATAAATTGTGATAAATACTATGATGACATAGAAGATGAATGTCCATACTGCGGAATCTCAAAATATGCGGTAAGATGTGAAAAGTGTGGAGACATAATCGACATAGACAGTAAATGCTGTTGCGGACGTAGTTTAGACGATTTAGAAGAGGATGAAGATTGCGACCATTATGATCCTTATGAAGAAGAATATGAAGATGATGAAACTGATTATGGGGACTATATATGTGAAAACTGCACATACTGGCAAACACATCATCTGGGATCTGCTTATGGAATGATTTGTCAAAAAACAGGGCAAAATACCGACCAGGATGATTCCTGCAGATACTTTAGTAAAATGTTTCATTTTTCAAATTATGGTGAAGAAGGCCAGTACAGTTTTATTGACACAGAACAAGAAAAGCAAAGGAAACTATATAACTGGTGCAACAGAAAATTCTGAGTTGCTATAATATAACCGAGTTAAATACTATCTAATTTATTTACCATCAAATCAAATCAGAACCCATGGATATTACAGATGATAAATTATTAAAAATTGCATTAATAACATCTTTAATAGGTTTAATTGGATTGATTATATTTACTCCATCAATAGAAGTTAAAGAAGTTAAAATTAGTGATATAAACCGTGCAATGATTGATGAAGAAGTTAGTATAAATTGTGTAGTTAGTGATGTCAAATCTTCAAAAAGTGCAAGCAGCTATTTTTTAACCATTAACGACGGGACAGGTCAAATGCCATTAATCATATTCGAAGGCCAAATTGCCCAAATGCAATCGAATAACTTAGAAATCAAAGATTTTAAAGACAAAAAGGTAAATGTTGTTGGTAAAGTTACCGAATATAATAATGAAATGGAAATAGTTTTATCAAGTGGCGATAGTTTGAAAATCATAGAATAACAAATACTTTTTTATTTATTAAAAATCAAACTTATACCTATATAAATTTTATAGGAATAATTAATATGTCAAATAAAAAAAGATTATTCGGAACTTTTGGAGTTAGAAGAACTGCAAATGATGTTTTAACTCCTGAATTTGCAGCAAGACTTGCGGCATGTTATGGAACTCAAATTCAAGGAACTGTTGCAGTTGGTGGAGATACAAGAACTTCAAGTCCAATGTTAATGGAAGCTGTAAAGGCAGGCCTTTTATCATCAGGTTGTGATGTTGTAGACTTAGGAATCTTACCTACACCCGGTGTTCAATATGCAACCCGCAAATATTACGATGGAGGAGTAATGATTACTGCTTCCCACAATCCCCCAAAATATAATGGGATTAAATTTTTAGATGAAAATGGTATTGGAATTCCTGATGAAATGGACTTGGCTATTGAAGAATTATATTTTGATAGTGAACCAAAAAGAGCCGAATGGTTCGATATTGGTCAAATTTATCATAACGATAAAATTATTGATGAATATGTTGATGAGGCCATATCAAAAGTTGATGCTGAAGCTATTCGTGAAGCTAAATTAAAAGTGGTTCTTGATTGCGGAAGCGGTGCCGGTGCCTACACTGCCCCATATTTAATCCGTAAATTAGGTTGTGAAGTAACTACACTTAACTGTCAGGCAGACGGGGCTTTTCCCGGACGTGACCCCGAACCTATTGAAGAAAACTTACAAGAGTTAATTTCCGTTGTAAAAGAATTAGGTGCTGATATTGGTATTGCTCACGACGGAGATGCTGACAGAACAATATGTATTGATGAAAATGGCAATTTTGTCTTAGGAGATAAAACATTTACACTCGTTGAAAAACAAATGCTTAAAGAAAATAACGGTGGAATTATAGTAACTACCGTTGCAACATCCCAGGCCATTTATGATATTGCAGAAGAATACAACGGTGAAGTAATAGCTACTGCTGTTGGTGACTTGCTTGTAGCGCGTGAATTACATGAAAGAAACGGATTGTTTGGTGGAGAAGAAAACGGAGGTTTGATTTTCCCGGACTTTGTCTACGGCAGAGATGCTGTTATGACTGTTGCTAAAATTTTAGAAATATTAGCTTTAGAGAAAAAACCGTTATCCGAGTTAGTGGCCGAACTTCCTGTTTATTATGCTCGTAAAATGAAAATTGAATGCCCTGATGATCAAAAACAATCTGTTATGGCACAAATTGCAGATGAAATTAAAACCACGACAGATTTCAAGTTAGATTTAACCGACGGTGTTAAAATCCTAAAAGATGACGGTTGGGTAATTATCAGACCATCAGGTACCGAACCAATTTTCAGGTGCTTTGCTGAATGTGATTCACAAGAAAAAGCAGATGAAATGACAGAATGGGGAATCGGTTTAATCAAAAAATACAAAAAATAGTTGAAGTAAGTTTTTACTTCAATAATTTATTTTTAAATAAAATATAAACTTGTTTTATAATAAGTGATTAAAATATTTGATATATCAATATTATTGTTTTTAGAATATTTTCGCCAAATAAGTGGGGGAATTTTTGATAAATTCTTTTTAACATGCTCCTATTTTGGCCTCTTACCTTCAATTTTACTATTAATATCAATCGTTTATTGGTGTTTCGATAAAAAACTTGGAGAAACCTAGAATCTAAAGTTCTTAGAGTTTTAGTAGGTTTCATAGGTTTTGAAATTATTTTAACTGTAATTGCGCCATTTGTTGGAACATTATTCTCTAAACAAATTGGAAACTTTTTAACATACTTCTTATTCCCAGTATATGTTATTATATTAGTTCTACTTTTCATAAAATTCTTCAAAAATCGTGAATAATGTTTAAGAGAATTAATAGCATGATTAACATTATATTTTAATAGTGAATCAATTTTTTAATTGATTTACTAAAATATTTTTAAAAATTAGAAGTTATCCAAACATTCTTCTTTTAAGAAAAATGCATCTTCATTATCCGGATTTCTAAGCAATACTTTATTAAAACTATCAACAGCTTCTTCAAACTTACCAAGTTCCATTAATACTACACCTTTATTTAATAAAAAGTCTATGTTATTTTTTTCTAAAGAAATAGCTGTATTAAAGCATTCCAGTGCTTCATCAAGTTTACCTAAATCAATATAAGCATTACCCATCCTATTAATTGCATCAGCATCCATTTCAGAATCATCCAAACAAACTTCAACAGCCCTGTCAAAAGATTCTATTGCTTCTTCCAAACGACCCATATCTGTTAGAAGGTTTCCTCTTGAATTCCAAACTTCAGGATTTTCACTATCAATAACAATAAGTTTATCATAAACCCTTAAAGCCTTATCATATTCACCCAATATTTCTAAAATAAATCCTCTCCAATACAAAACAATAGGGCTGCTTGGAGAATAATTATAAGCGATTGTACTTGATTTTAGTGCGCCTTCCAAATCACCGGCATTTAAAAGAGCAATAGCCTTATTGTTTAAAATATATACATTATCCGGTTCAATATCCAATGCCTTATCATAGCATTCAATAGCTTCATCAAATTCGCCCAGTCTTGAAAGATTATCCCCCTGTTTATTTAAAAGATAAACATCATAAGGATCAATTCTTAAAGCCGCATCATAGCACATTGTGGATTTGTCAAACTTACCGCTGTCAAAAAGAATATCGGCACGTTTCGTTATCATGGATTTTTCATCGATTTTATCTCCTTTCCAATCATCAATGTCTAACTTTTTAAAATAGATAATCTGAAATTTATCAGAATTATCGACTCTACCACCATACATCTTTTTGAATTCTTTTAACATTTCTTTAGAGTCTTTAAATCCTTCTTCACGTGCAACATCATCATTATCAATAATATCTTCAAAAGCAATATCTTCAACATCGGTGACAATAGCTTCAAAAATCTTCATTTTTTCTTTTGAAACTAAATTCCAGTAACAATATAATCTGTCACCTTTTTTAAGAGGAGTTTTCCAAAGTTTACGAATAGTTCTTCTTTTTTTACCTGTTATTACATCTATATCATTACTGGAAAATGATAAAATCGGCATTATTTTTGGACCTCCTTTAAATTCTACTCAATAACTTGTTCTCCAAATTCTGCGGTTTTAACCTTAACAATACCATCAAACAATGGCTTTATATCATGAGCTAACTTAACCAAATCATGAGGATTTGGAACATCCACTTTTTCCAAAGCAGGGTCTAAAACATTTTTATTTCTAAATTGCTGTATTGTATAAATATCTCCTTCAACATCATTGACAAGATTATGAATGTCTTTTTTAGTGTGAAGTGTTGGAACATAAGTCGTTCTAAGTTCCAAATGAACATTTGGATTATTGTTTAAGAGTTTCATTGATTTTTTTACTTGTGAACCAACATTGGATCCTGTGACTTTCCTATACTTTTCGAAAGGCGCTTTAATATCCAAAGATACGAAATCCAATAATTCCAATTCGAGCAATTTTTTAATTTTTTCCGGATAAATACCGCTAGTATCAAGTTTAGTTTTAAGATGAATGCTTTTAACATATGAAAATAACTCTATTATTGCATCCAATTGCATCAGCGGTTCTCCACCAGATATTACTACAGCATCAATAAAATCTGAAGCATTATCAATTTCTGATTTAATTTCTTCAAAAGTTTTTTGAGTATCATCTTCCAATAATTCTACATTATGGCAATATCTACATGCTAGAGGGCATTTAGACATGAAAATAACTAGGGACATATTCCCATGAAATTCAACTGAAGATATTAAAGTTCCGCCCACATACATTAATCTACTACCTCATGAACAATTTCAATGAATTTTTTATTTTCTTCCATTGTGCAAATACTGATTCTTATCCAATATTCATCTAAACCTTTAAATGAAGTGCAGTCACGTACAATTATGCCTTTTTTCATAAATTCCCGAGTAATTTCGGCTGCAGTGAATCCCGTATCTTTAATTCCGATTAAAATAAAATTAGATTTGGATGGGAATACATTAAGTGAATCAATTTTAGATAACTCATCAATCAAATAATCCCTGCTTTCGATTCCATCCTTAATTGATTTATCGATGTAGGATTTATCTTTAAAAGTATTGACTGCTGCAACAAAAGATAATCTAGTTAGAGAAAATACTGGTTTAATTCTATGCATATATTCAATAATTTCTTCACATGAAAGACCATAACCAATACGCATCCCTGCAAGGCCCAGAACTTTAGACATTGTCCTAATAATGAAAATATTAGTATATTCATTAATCAAGTCCTTATTTGTAACTTCTGAATACTCAAAGTAGGCTTCATCAATAACAATTAAAATATCCGGATTGTTACTGGCTATTTTAATCAAATCATTTTTATCAATTAAAGTGCCTGTAGGATTATTTGGACTGCATAAAAATATCATTTTAGTTTTTGAAGTTATTTTATCAAAAATTGAATCGACATCTAAAACATTATTTTTTAAATCCCATCTAGCATAAACCGGGCTAGCACCATACTGTTTTAATAGATATTCATAATACATATATGACGGTAAAGGTACTATAAATTCATCACCAGGTTCAATGAATGTTTTTGCTAAAACATCAATGATTTCATCAGCACCATCTCCCCCTATGATGACTTGTGAATCCTTAACATCAGAATATTCGGCAGCAAGGTGAACCAGTTCTTTAAGTTGGGATTCAGGATATCTATTAATTGAATTTAATTCTTTTTTAATAGCTTCAATAGCTTTTGGAGAAGGACCCCATGGATTTTCATTAGATCCTAACTTAATAATATCTTCCTTTTTCAATCCAAATTCTTCAGCTATTTCATCTTGTGATCTTCCTGGGACATATGAATCCATATCACTAACAATTTGTCTTGGTTTCATGGTTTAATCTTCCTTATACTGTTTAGAAAGTTTAACATAATTATCGGCATTGATTTGGATATGTTGAATCTGTTCTGGAGAGACTTCTTTAATTAATTTAGCCGGAACCCCTAAAATTAAACTATTTTCCGGAAATTCTTTTCCCTCACTTACAACAGCACCTGCACCTACAATTGAATTTTTACCAATTTTAGCACCATTTAAAACTGTTGCATTCATCCCAATCAGAACATTATCCTCCAATGTACATCCATGGATAACTGCACCATGTCCAACAGACACATTGTCTTTAATAACAACAGGAAAATCTTTAGAACAATGAACAACACAATTATCTTGTACATTAGAATTATTTCCTATTTTAATTGGGGCAGTATCGCCTCTTAGGACAGCACCATGCCAAATAGAAACATTTTCACCAAGTTCAACATCACCAAGTACTTGAGCACCAGGGCATATTACAATAGAGTCTTTTTTATTTTCCATAATATCACTAGTCTTTCTTATCTTTATCTTTATCTTGAACAATATGAGTTTGTTTTAATAATACTCTAGTATTAGATGGTAAATCTTCATATAATAAAACATTTGAACCAATAGTTGAGTTTGAACCGATTTTTACACCTGGAGAGAAACTGGAATTAATACCTGTTTTTACAGAGTCTCCAATAATGGCTCCAAGTTTACGTCTTCCACTATCTTCCATCGAATCCTTAATTTTTGTCTTAATATTAGCATTATCAAAACGTAAATTAGCTAAGTTAGTTCCTGCTGCAATATTACAATTAGATCCAATTACAGAGTCCCCAACATAACTTAAATGACTTACATTAGTATTTTCCATAATAATTGAGTTTTTAATTTCAACCGCATTACCAACATGGACATTATCCCCAAGGTAAGTATTGCCCCGAATATAACAATTCGGACCTACATCACAGTTTTTACCGATGTAAACATTACCTTCGATGTAAACTCCAGCTTTAATAACACTTCCTTCACCCAAATAAACTTCACCATGGAGATGAGCTCCGTTTTCAACTTTACCTTTAATTTGAGTTTTTAAATTACCAATCAATTCTTCATTTACTTCAATAAGTTCCCATGGCCTTCCAACATCAATCCAATCTTTATCAGTTTTATGACCAATGACTTTTTTGCCTTCAGCAATCTGAATACTAACAGAATCAGTAATTTCATATTCTCCCCTTTCAGATATTTCTGTTTTCTCGATTTTTCCAAAAATATCCTTGTTGAAAACATAAATTCCAGTATTAACTAAATTACTTGGAGCTTCTTCTCTTTTAGGCTTTTCAACAATATTTTTGATGTTATTGTCTTCTATTTCAACAACACCAAAAGCAGAGGGATCTTCTACTTCTGTTAAAACCATTAGTGTATCCGGTTTTAAATAGTTATATTTTTTAATTATTTCTTCAATAATCTCATCATCAAGTATAATATCGCCATTTAAAACAATTAAACTATCTTCAATGAAATCTTCACCATAAGAAATAGCATTAGCTGTTCCAAGGAAATTTTTTTGAGTTTTATAAGTGATATTTACACCAAAATCAGAACCATCACCAAAATAGTCTTTTACAATTTCTTCTTTATATCTTACAATTAATAAAATATCTTTAATACCATTATTTTTTAATGATTCTAT
>CACXWH010000058.1 GCA_902771225.1 uncultured Methanobrevibacter sp.
CTATGCTTAGTAGATTTCATGCCTAATAGTCAAGGAAAATCCACATATTATTATGAATGGAAATGCTTTGACGAAAAAATAGGCATGGCCTAAGAATCTTCGGCTTCTACAAGCCGGAGAGGTTCAATCGAAAAATCAATCTATAATATATGTTATTCGTGTATTACCCAAAATGTTCAACATGCAGAAAAGCAAAAAAATGGTTAGAAGAAAATAATATTGAATTTGAAGAAAGACATATCATTGATGACAATCCTACTTATGAAGAACTTAAAGAATGGTATGAAAAAAGTGGTTTGGCTTTAAACAGATTTTTCAACACAAACGGGATGAAATACAGGGAATTGAAATTAAAAGACAAACGCCCTGAAATGTCAGAAGATGAACAGCTGAAATTACTTGCAACCGATGGTATGCTTGTAAAAAGACCAGTAATCGTCAGTGATGATGTGGTTTTAACAGGCTTTAAGGTTAAGGAATGGGAAGAAAAATTACTTTAAATCAACTACCATCACTATTATATTTTATTAAATCTAAATTAACAACCATGACCAATGATGATTTAGATTTATTAAAATTAGAACTTGAATGTGAAAAATTTCGGTTAATGTCCTATCAGCTTGATGATTTGCTCGAGGAATATGATAAATTAATGGAATTAAGAGGCAACATCCAATTTAAATTTTTCAACACATTGGAAAACGTTAAAAAGAATGGATTACCTGTTAAAGAGGATTATGAACGTTGGGAAAAAATCAGAACTCAGGAAAGACAAGGCTGGGATGAAGAAATTAATTTAATCGCTGATTTGAAATATGATGTTGATGACAATTTGAAGATGTTGGATAATACAAAAATGAGAAGAATGTTAATTAATAAGGAAGTTAAGGATTAACTTTAAAAAACAAAAACCTCATAATTATATAGTGATAAAAAATTGATGGAGACAAAAAGTGTTAGATATAAAATTATTCAGAGAAAACCCTGATATTATTATAGACTCTGAGAAAAAAAGATTCAGAAGCACTGAAAATGTTGAAAAAGTTATAGAATATGATACCCTATGGAGAGAGGGTGAGAAAAAATTAAATTCTTTAAGGTCTGAAAAAAATAAATTATCTAAATCATTTAAAAAGGCAAAAGAAGAAGGTAATTTAGAAGAAGTAATCAAACGTTCTAAAGAAGTGGCTGCAGAAATTAAAGAGTTAAGTGCTAAAAATGAAGAATATCTTAAACTCAGGGATGACTACAGATACAAAGTTGGAAACATAATAGATGAAGATGTACCAATATCAGATACCGAAGACGATAATGTAGTGGTCAGAACCTATGGTGAAATACCGGAACATGATTTTGAACTATTAAACCATGTGGATTTAATCAAAAAAATTGATGGTGCAGATTTAGAAACTGCCGCAAGTATTGCAGGGGCTCGTTTCTATTATTTAAAAAGAGATATTCTACACTTAAACCTTGCGTTAATTCAATTTGCATTAGAAGAACTGGAATCTGAAGGTTATATTCCTATGCAAACACCATTCTTTGTAAAAGGTGAAGTTGCAGCTGAAACATCTGAATTAGGTGAATTCTACGAAACATTATACAAAGTAGAAAATGAAGATATGTACTTAATTGCAACTGCTGAGCAGACATTAGCAGCTCTTCACAGAAATGAAATCATATCTCCTGATGAATTGCCATTAAGATACTGTGCACTTTCAACTTGTTTTAGAAAAGAAGCAGGTTCACATGGAAAAGATACCTTAGGTATATTTAGAGTCCATCAATTTGAAAAAATCGAACAGTTCATCTATTCAACACCAGAAGATTCAAGAAATCAACATAATCATTTGATGGAAGTAACTGAGAGAATCTATCAAAAATTAGGTCTTCCTTATCAAATTATAGCTATTGTATCATCTGCATTAAATGATAATGCAGCCATTAAATATGATTTGGAAGCATGGTTCCCGGGCTCAGGTGCTTTTAGAGAATTGGTATCCTGCACTAACTGTAAGGATTATCAGGCAAGAAAAACAAAAACTCGTTTTGGAAGGGCAGGTTCTGGAGATGCTCAAACATTGCATACACTAAACAGTACGGCTATTGCAACTGAAAGGACAATGTGCTGTATTTTAGAAAACTATCAGCAAGCTGACGGCAGCATAAAAGTTCCTGAAGTACTAGTTCCTTACATGAACGGAAAAACAATAATTGAAGCTAAAAAATAGTTTTTTTTAAATTATTTTCTGAGGTTAAATAAAAAAAGTGAAGGATTATACAAAATGAAATTGTATATTTCCTAATAAAATTTGAATAGGAACCTGGAAAATGTTCATACCATTTTTGGTCATTGCTGTATCCATAGCATCCCCTCTGGACATGGTTCCTGGAACATTTTCGTTTCCTGCATATCCATTGTATGCATCATTTGCTCTAATGGCCTCAACAATATCTTTACCGAATATTGCCTCTGCAGCTTCATTATTTACACCAATAATAATATGGGGCGTATAATGATATGTGTGAGATATAATGTCCTGTGCAGCATGATATGGGTCGCTTGGGCTGATTAAACGGATATTGTGTAAGGTTTCACCATTTGCATTATAAGAATCTCCTGGATAAACCCATTCAAAACCTCCTAAAAGGGTAAATTTGGCTGCCATATCAACCCCACCATCTTCTTCGGCATCCTCAGCAATTATTAAAATAGGACTTACTATTGTTGTTGCTAAAAATCCCATGATTATTAATACAATCGCGATTAATATTAATGCTAATTTATTCATGTTTATCTTTTAAATTCTTTTAAATACTTAAATCTATCTTTTTTTTAATAACATTTTTTAATTAGTTAAAATATAATAATTTTCATGAAAACAATAATAATTAATGCAAGTCCAAGGAAAAAATGGAATACTGCAGAAATCATGCAATCTGCTCAAAAAGGAGCCGAATCTGTAGGTGCTGAAACTAAATATGTTAATTTATATGATTTATCATTCAAAGGTTGTAGAAGTTGTCTTGTCTGTAAACTAAAAGATAAAACAAAAGGAAAATGTTATTGGAGAGATGATTTATCACCTTTAATTGAAGAAATTTTGGATTCAAATGCTTTGCTTATTGGTTCTCCAATATATTTTGGAGAGCCTACAAGTGAATTCAGAGCATTGGTTGAGAGATTAATATTTTGTATAATGTCTTATGATGATGGATCCAGCTATTTTACAGGCAGGGTAAATGTGGGAATTTTTTATACCATGAATGCTCCGCTTCAATATTATGAACAATCAATGAAAGATAGCTTATCTAGTCTTGAATTTCTCTTTTCTTTTTTAAATGGGGAAATTGTTACCTATCCTGTTTGTGATACCATACAAGTTAGTAAATACTCTAAATATAATATGGCTGGTTTTTCACAAGAAGCTAAGGAAAAACAATGGATTTTACAGTTTCCAAAAGATTTAGAAAAAGCTTTTGAAATTGGAGCAAATTTAAGTAAATTATAATTATTTATTTTTAATTAGTAAATTTGTTATAATATTTAAATATCTTAATTAACTATTAATTATCATGTCTGATTTTGAAACTATTATTAATACAAGAAGAAGTATTCGTGAATATCAACCAAATGATGTTGATGATGAAGATATTTTAAAAATTTTGAAGGCTGGAATGCAGGCTCCAGGATCTAGATTGGGTGCTGAACCTTGGGAATTTGTAGTTATTAAAGATAAAGAAACTTTATCTAAATTGGGTGAAATTAAACCAAGAGTAACTAATGCACCGGTAGCAATTGTTCTGGTTGCAAATATTGAAAGAGCCTTTTACAAAACTGTATGGCAACAGGATATGGGTGCAGCTGCCGAAAATATGTTGCTTGAAGCAGTTAACTTAGGTTTGGGTGGTCTTTGGAATGGTGTTGCACCAGATGAAGAGAGAATGGCAAAAATTGGTGAAATAATTGGAATTACAGATATTAAGGAGACTAAACCTTACTGTATAATTACTGTAGGCTATCCTGCAGATGGATGGGAA
The DNA here is from genome assembly GCA_902771225.1 of uncultured Methanobrevibacter sp. GTDB lineage: Archaea > Methanobacteriota > Methanobacteria > Methanobacteriales > Methanobacteriaceae > Methanocatella. The sequence continues at coordinate 4,042 of CACXWH010000058.1, forward strand.
AACAAGTTCATGGATAAATTTGATGAAGAGAGAATTCATTATGAAAAATACTAAATACGATTTTGAAAGTGTTACGGATAGAAAAAATACAAATTGTCTTAAATGGGACTTATTTGATGATGATTTGCCTATGTGGGTAGCGGATATGGATTTTAAGGTTGCACCACAGATACAGGATGCAATCCTAAAAAGAGCCAATCATCCGGTTTATGGATATACTATCGTTTCTGATGATTTATTTGATGCTTATATTAATTGGTGGGACTCAAGATATGATTTGAAAATGTCAAAAGAAGATATGGCATATTCAATTGGAGTAATGCCTTCAATTTCGTCCATGATACGGTGTCTGACTGAAGAAAATGATGAAATACTAATTCAGACACCAGTTTATCACGTATTTTTCTATGTTATAGAAGATAATAATCGTTGCAATCCTCACAACCCTGTTGGTAAAATCTGGTCAAAAGAGGATTTGGCCCGTATTGGGGATTTATGTAAAAAGCATGGGGTCATTTTAATATCTGATGAAATTCATTGTGATTTAACAGACCCCGGTCTTAAATATAATCCCTTTAAAGCAGAAGATTATGTAATAAGATGTCTATCTCCATCCAAATCATTTAACATTGCCGGTTTTCAAAGTTCTATTGTCCATACAACAAATAAAGATTTGCTTGATAATATTAAAGCTCAAATGCATATTGATTACAACAAATAAAGATTTGCTTGATAATATTAAAGCTCAAATGCATATTGATAACTCTGATTCCTGTAATGTTTTTGCAACAACCGCTGTAACCGCAGCTTACGGAGAATCTGAAGATTGGCTTGAAGAATTAAGGAAAGTTCTTTATTCAAATAAGGAAATTGTCCGTGATTTTTTAGCTAATGAACTTCCGATAGTAAAATTAGTTGAATGTGATGCAACTTATCTTTTATGGCTTGACTGTTCTGCTTTAAATGTAACATCAAAAGTTTTGTCTGAATTTTTAAGGCAGAATCAGGGATTATTCTTATCTGCAGGTGTTGATTTCGGCCAGAATGGTGATAACTTTTTGAGGATGAATATAGCATGTCCTGAAAAACTATTAAAAGAGGGTTTGTTGAAGTTTAAGGCAGGAGTCATTGCTTTAAATAACATTAACAGCTTATCTAAAAATATTCAATAGGTGTCAATAAATCTCTGTATTAACCAATCGGAAATACTGATGTCTGATGAGTATCTAATTATTTCATCTTTTTTAAACCATTTTGCCTTAACTATTTCATCACCGTCAACTTTAATGTCACCTGACTCATATTCGGCTTCAAAAGCTAACATTAATGAATTTGGAAATGGCCAGGATTGGCTTTTCAGGTATTTAAGGTTTTTAATTTTTATTCCTACTTCTTCGGAAACCTCTCTGTGAACGGCTTCTTCTATTGACTCGCCGGGCTCTACAAAACCTGCAATCAATGCATATCTTATGGTTTCATGGTAGCTGTGCTGTGCCATAAGAAGTTTGTCCTCATTTCTGATGGCCACGATAATTGCAGGAGCGATTCGAGGATAGTGCATTTGACCGCATTCAGGGCATTTTAACATCATGTCCTTTTCATCTATTTGAGTCTTTGCCCCACATCTTCCGCAAAATTGATGTGATATATACCAATCGTTAACTAAAACGGCTTTTGTTCCCATTAAATATAGGTCCTTGTTAAATTCATAAACTTCCCTTAAATCAAAACCTTTTTCAAAGCTGCTGTTTACAACAAAACAGTCCTTATTTTTATATTTGCCAATAAATAATGAAAAGTTAACATTCATTTCTGAAATGTCTGTAATTAATTCCTTGTTTTCTAATAATAGTTCTCTATTTTCGTTAAAAATAAAATAATATGCATCATCACTTGTGTAAGTATCGCTAAAATTAATCTCATAATCTTCGTAAATTGATTTTTTAATCATAATTGTTATTTTGGGTGTAATGTTATTTATAACTAAATTGTATTACTTTAATTATAAAAATTATTATTTATATATTATTATTTTTTAAAAAAGTATTACATATTTTTTTTCTAGTTAAAAGGATTGTTTTGCAGTATAATTGATTTAAAATTATTGTTTGATTTATTAAGAACAAAATTATAAATTAATTTCTATTTGATATTGTTTAATTAGTTTTTAATTATTTATTTAAATTGTTATAAAATTTTTAAAATTATAAAATTATTACTTTCATTTTTTAAATTAATTAAATTTATTTGTTTTTTATTTAAACATTATTTAATTTATATTTTTACATAAAAAAAATTTTTATGGTTAATTTAATTAAATTAAACGTTTTTAGCTATTTTTTTTTAAAGTAACTTTTATATGTTTATTACTACCAATATAGTAATTTGATTATTAGTATAATAATCGTTTCTTTAAAAATTGTAATATGGTAAATAATACTTTTAGTATGAGTATTATCTAAAATTACAATAATTTAGGAGGTTACTAATGCGAATATATGATGACAATTTAGATTTGTATGGTCCTAATGGTAAACTTCTTCAGGGAGATATTCCATTAGAAGCAATTAGTCCACTAAAGAATTCCGCAATTCAAAATATGATATATGATATCAAAAGATCTGCTGCAGTAAACTTGGCAGGTATTGAAAAAGGATTGAAAACAGCTGCTCTAGGCGGTAAATCAGTTTTCATACCTGGTAGGGAGTTAGATTTACCTATTGTTGAAAATGCTGAATTAATTGGTGAAAAAATTAGGAAGATTCTTCAGGTTAATGAAGATGATGATACAACTGTCAATCTTATTAATGATGGACAGCAATTGTTAGTTCAACTTCCTTTTGAAAGATTGAATGTGGCTGCAGATTACTCTGTATCAACATTGCAAACTGCTGCTGCAACAATTCAGGCAATTATTGATAGTTTTGATATAAATATGTTTGATGCATCAACTATTAAAACATCAGTAATGGGTGCATATCCAAGAACAGTTGATTTGTCTGGTGCACAGATTAGTGCACTTTTAGGCCCTCCAGTTTTATTGGAAGGTTTGGGTTATGGTCTTAGAAACATTATGGCTAACCATGTTGTTGCTATTACTAATAAACAAACTTTAAATGCAGCTGCATTATCATCTATTATGGAACAAACAGCAATGTTTGAAACTGGGGATGCAACTGGTGCTTTTGAAAGAATGCATTTATTAACTTTGGCTTATCAGGGTTTGAATGCTGATAATTTAGTTTTTGATATTGTTAAAGAAAACGCAAAAGGGACTGTTGGAACTGTAATTCAATCTTTGGTTGGTCGAGCAATTGAAGACAATGTTATTAAGGTAGCTAAAAAAATGCCTTCAGGATATAATATGTATGAACCTGTTGATTGGGCATTATGGAATGCATATGCTGCTGCGGGTCTATTGGCAGCTGTAATTGTCAATATTGGAGCAGCTAGAGCGGCTCAAGCTGTAGCATCAACAGTATTGTATTATAATGATATGTTAGAATATGAAACTGGACTTCCGGGTGTTGATTACGGTAGGACTGAAGGTGTTGGTGTAGGATTTAGTTTCTTCTCACATTCAATTTATGGTGGGGGAGGTCCGGGTACTTTCCATGGAAACCATGTAGTAACAAGGCATGCCAAAGGAACTGCTATTCCTTGTGCTTCCGCTGCAATGTGTTTGGATGCGGGAACTCAGATGTTTTCTGTTAAAAGAACTTCTGCATTGATTGGAACAGTATATGGTACTATTGACAATCTTAGAAATCCAATTCCGAATGTAGCTAATGTTGCAGGTGAAATTAAAGATAATCTTTAAGGTGTTTTTATGGATGAATCAGAAAAAGTTAATGTTATAGACATTAAAATTATTCCAAATAGATATTTAAAACCAGATACTACTGAAAAATTATTAAACTCCATTTATAATTTGGAAGGACATCAAAGAGTTTTAATTCATGGTCCATCAATTCCATTAAAGGTATTTTATGGGCCTGGAAAAGGGCATGTTGTAAATCACACCGATAGAAAAGTTATAAATGTCAAAGGCAATGATTTGGAATTGAGAGTAATGGTGGGTGAAATTGTTATAACTGTGGATATGTCTAAATTTAATGCATTTATGGAAGATTTAGAATGTATCTTAGATGAATTTATTCCTTGTGATTATTCAATACTTGTTGGTATTTTTACAAGAACAAAATCAACAATTTCTGATTATTTAAAGTATGGAAATAATTTTGAAAGTGCTATTGATGAACGTTACATTGGTTTAGTCGATTCACGTGCAAAAACATCTGAAACAGTTAAAGTTATTAAATAATGTTGGTGAATTCATGGGATATAAAGCTCAATATGGTCCTGGTGAAACTATAATCGCTGAAAATAGAAGAAAGCATATGAATCCGGATCATAAATTTAAAAAAGTTAGAAGTGTATCTGAGGAGGGCATAGTTAAAATATTAGGTCACAGAAACCCTGGTGAAAGTTATAAAACTGTTCATCCACCTTTGGCTGAAATGGAAGATGATGGTGACATTATTAAGCATATTGTAGAACCAACTCCTGGTGCTGCTGAAGGAATTAGGGTCAGATACATTCAGTTTGCAGATTCTATGTATAATGCTCCTGCACAACCTTATGATAGAGCTAGAACCTATATGTGGAGGTATAGGGGAGTGGATACAGGTACATTATCTGGAAGACAAGTTATTGAAATAAGAGAACAGGATTTAGAAAAAATTTCTAAAGAATTAATCGAAACTGATATTTTTGACCCGGCTAGGTGTGGTATGAGAGGTGCAACAGTGCATGGTCATTCATTAAGGCTTGATGAAAATGGATTAATGTTTGATGGGCTTCAAAGGTATGTATTCAATGAAGAAGATGGGCATGTTTACTATGTTAAAGATCAAGTTGGACGTCCTTTGGATGAATCTATTGATGTCGGTGCTCCTTTGGATGAAGAATATCTAAAAGAAATTACCACAATATATAGGGAAGATAATGTTGGTATGAGACAAGACAAGGAAGCTCTTGAAGTCGTTGAAAATATCCATACTGCTCGTACTGAAGGTGGATATGGTATGGGTGTATTTTCTAAGGACTTAAAAAAGAAATTAGGTGAATAAGATGGCTTTGGATAATAAAAAGTTTTTAAGTGCATTAAATCAAAAATTCAAAGGTGAAGATCAGGAAAGTGATCATACTAGTTTCTACTGTTTTGGTGGTTGGAAACAATCCGAAAGAAAAAGGGAATTTAATGATGCTGCTGAAAAATTAGCTAAAGAAAGAAACATGCCATTTTATAATCCCGATATTGGAGTACCGTTAGGTCAAAGACAATTGATGGCATATAAAATTTCCGGAACTGAGGATTATGTTGAAGGTGATGATTTACACTTTTGTAACAATGCTGCAATTCAACAATTGGTGGATGATATTAAAAGAACCATTATTGTAGGTATGGACACTGCACACTCTGTTTTACAAGAAAGATTGGGTGTTGAAGTAACTCCGGAAACAATTAATGAGTATATGGAAAATATCAACCATGCACTTCCTGGTGGAGCTGTTGTACAAGAACACATGGTTGAAGTTCACCCAGGTCTTGTTGATGATTGTTATGCTAAAATTTTCACAGGAAATGATGATTTAGCTGATGAATTGGATAAAAGAGTCTTAATTGATATTAATAAGGAATTTCCAGAAGATCAAGCTGAAATGCTTAAAAAATATGTTGGAAATAAAACTTATCAGGTAAGTAGGGTTCCTACACTTGTTGTAAGAGCCTGTGATGGTGGTACTGTATCCAGATGGTCTGCTATGCAAATTGGTATGAGTTTCATTAATGCATATAAATTATGTGCAGGTGAAGCTGCTATTGCTGATTTTTCATATGCTGCAAAACATGCAGACGTTATTGGTATGGGAGCATTTCTACCATCAAGACGTGCAAGAGGACCTAATGAACCTGGTGGTGTTGCATTTGGTAATTTAGCAGATATGGTTCAGACTTCAAGAATAAGTGATGACCCTGCTGAAGTATCTTTGGAAGTAATTGCTGCAGCTGCAGTATTATATGACCAAGTTTGGTTAGGTTCATATATGTCTGGTGGTGTTGGATTTACACAATATGCAAGTGCAGCATATACTGATGATATTTTGGACGATTTCCTTTATTATGGAATGGATTACGTTGAAAAGAATTATGGAATGTGTCAAGCTGAATTAACTATGGACACAGTTCGTGACATTTCAACTGAAGTAACTTTATATGGGCTAGAACAATACGAGATACCAACTCTTTTAGAAACACACTTTGGTGGTTCTCAAAGGGCAAGTGTTATATCTGCAGCAGCAGGTTGTTCAACAGCATTTGCAACTGGAAATTCAAATGCAGGTGTAAATGGATGGTATTTAAGTATGATTTTACATAAAGAAGCTCATTCTAGACTTGGATTTTATGGTTATGATTTGCAAGACCAAGCAGGTGCATCAAATTCATTATCCATTAGAAGTGATGAAGGTTTAATTCATGAGTTAAGAGGTCCGAATTATCCTAATTATGCGATGAATGTAGGACATCAACCTGAATATGCAGGTATTGCTCAGGCACCGCATGCAGCCAGAGGAGATGCATTTTGTACAAATCCTTTGATTAAAATTGCATTTGCGGATAATAACTTGACTTTTGACTTTAAACATCCAAGAAAAGAAATAGCTAAAGGGGCATTAAGAGAATTCATGCCTTCTGGTGAAAGGGATATTATAATTCCTTCAGCATAAAATAATTTAAAAAGGTTAAAAAATGGTAGTAAAAATTTGTATATTAAAAAGTGGAAATATTGGAACATCTCCAGTATTAGATTTGTTATTAGACGAAAGAGCAGACAGACCAAATATTGATGTTAGAGTATTTGGATCTGGGGCAAAAATGAACCCTGAACAAGTTGAAGATGTTGTACCAAAATTAGAACAATTCGACCCAGATTTCTGCATATTCATTAGCCCAAATCCTGGTGCACCGGGACCTGCTAAAGCAAGAGAACTCTTATCTGGAATAGACAAACCCGCTGTTATAATTGGTGATGCTCCAGGTAAAGGTAAAACTGAAGAGATGGACGAACAAGGTTTAGGTTACATTATTGTAATGTCTGATCCTATGATTGGTGCTAAAAGAGAATGGTTAGACCCAACTGAAATGGCTATTTTCAATGCTGATATTTTAAAAGTTTTAGCAGAAACTGGTGCATTAAGATTAGTCCAAAATACCATTGATGACATGATTAATGTGGTTGATGCGGGTAATGAAATTGAATTGCCTAAACTTGTTATCACTGCTCAAAAAGCTGTTGAAGCTGGAGGATTTGAAAATCCATATGCTAAAGCTAAAGCTATTGCTGCATATGAAATGGCAGGTGCTGTTGCTAATTTAGATATGAAAGGTTGTTTCATGACAAAAGGATTTGAAAATTTCATTCCATTAGTTGCAGCTGCTCATGAAATGGCATCTTGTGCTGCTAAATTGTCTGATGAAGCAAGAACTATTGAAAAATCAAATGATACAGTTTTAAGAACTCCTCATATGAAAGAAGGAGAAACTGGATTTAAAAGATGTTTGATTTCTAAACCAGAATAAAAAAGATATTTGCATTGATAAATAATTAAGATTAAGATAATTTCATATTTATCATCAAACTTTGCCTACAAAATTAAATTAATTCTTAATATTTTATATCAATGCATTTATTCTTTTTTTATTTTATAATATTTTAAAATTATGATTATTAAAAAGTTGATGGAAGATGTATTTTAACTACCTTTTTACTTCCTATTTGAATTTTTCATCTAACTTTTTTTTAATAGTAAAGATTGGGAAGATATGATTATTAAATTAATAATTGTATTTTTCCAATCACAATTACTGATTTTTGAACATTATTTCCGTTTTTTTCCTCAAATTAATAATACTTTTTTTGTTTTATTTATGCATTCGAGTAGTAATAATTTATAAAAAAGTATTACTAAAATAATACTTATTTTAAATAATTTATTATAAAAAATAATCTATTTTTTCTTTTATTTTAATAAAAAAGAAGAAATAATATTGTATTTTTATAATTAAATAATTTAATTATCTTATTTTCTTAAATAACTCTTTTATATTAATTTTGCTTTTTTCAGATGTTTATTACATCTTCATGTAGCAGAGTTATTCATCCTTAAATTTTAATTTAAAAGATGTATAATATTTAGATATGGATTATGATATTTATAAAGTTTTAATTTTTAATTTAAACAGTTTTAAAAAGAGTAATATTTTAATAACATTTATATGGTTATTACTCCCAATAATAAAATAGATTATTCATTTATTTGATTAATTGAGTAATTAGAGATAATATTTTAATAAATATGTTGGCGAGAGTAATATGAAAATCTATATAGAAAAAGTTGCTATGATTAGACCTTTAACAAATCCAAAAAATTGTGATTTAGATTTGGAAATGGATTGGTCAATTGACTATACAAAAATTGATCAAAAAAATATCGGATACAATTGTATTTTAAAATCAATCTTTTTAGATTTAAATTTTAAAATTGAAGGTATCTTAAAGTTAGAGGATTTTGAAGAATTTAGTGAAGAAACCTCTTCTCAATTTATTTTAAATAATTCCTTTGATTTATTAATGAAAATGTTTTCTTTAACTATACCGTCTAGTCATACTTTATCTGATGGGGAATCTTTGGATACTATTGGATGTGATAACGTTCATAGTGCTCTTTATAACTAATTAGGTGATATGACATGTTAGAAATAAAACACACGTTATGCCCTTCCTGTAGTGTTGGTTGTGGTATTAATGTTGTTTCACATGAGGGGGATGTAGTTGGAACATATCCATATAAAAGACATCCGGTAAATGAAGGAAAAAATTGTTTAAATGGCAGAAATTCAGTTGAAATATATGAGAATAAATTAGAAAGTGCTATTGTTTCAAATTCAGATGTAGACATAGACAAAGCAATTGATGAAATTTGCAGTAATCTCAAATCTAAAGATAATATTACACTATTCTGCTCTGGAAATAATAGCGTTGAAGATATTGAAGCAATTAAAAATTTTGCTGAAAAAAATAATTATAATATTGCTTTATATGCTGATAATATTGTTGGTATTGATGGGGAAGTTGCATCCTATGATGATGTTGAAAAAGCATCTAAACTTATTGTTATTGGTGATGTATTATATACCAATCCATTGATTGGAAGAAGAATTATTCATGCAAAAGATAATGGAGCTGATGTTTATTCTTTTACTCCTGAAGGTTCTGTAACTGCGAATGTTTCAGATGAAATTTGTGACAGTATTGATGATGTTTTAAATAGTTTTGGTGATAATTTGGATGAATCTTCAGTAATTGTATTTAATACAGTAAATTCATCTGAAGATTTAGACAAAATTAAGGAAATTTCAGATAAAAGAAACTCTAAAATATTGCCGGTTTTCAGTAAGTGTAATTCAAAAGGTGCTTGTGATATTGTAAATGCCCAATCAAAAGAAGAATTTGTAGAATTATTAAATGCTACTGATGTATTGCTTGTTTTCAATGATGATTTAATTCCTGAAATTGATTTTGATTTCGCATCAATTTCAACTATTGTAAGTTTCGTGCCGTGTGAAAATTCAACTTCAAATGCTTCCCAAATAGTTGTTCCAATCAAATCATGGCTTGAAAATGAAGGCAGTTTTGTAAATGCTATGGGTGAAACTCAAACATTTGATGCAGTAATCGAATCCGATGCATTAGGTGTAGATGAAGTAATTGAAAAAATCCAAGATAAATTGTGAGTGATAATATGAGTTATTTTTTAGCTAGATCAAAAAATCCCGATATTCAAGAAGCAGGAGAATGTGGAGGGGCTGTAACAAGTATTTTCAAATATTTGCTTGATGAAAATATAGTTGATGGCGTATTGGCATTATCTCCTGGTGACGACATATATGATGGAGTTCCAACTTTTATAACTGATTCTGAGGATTTAATCAAAACTGCGGGTTCTTATCATTGTGCTCCAACAATGTTTGGAGATATAATCCAAAAGTATCTTTCAGATAAGAAAGTCGCAGTCTCAGTAAAGCCATGTGATATTCGTTCAATTGACGAACTTATTAAAAGACATAAAATCAACCCAGATAACATTTTCACTGTTGGTTTAAACTGTGGTGGAACAGTATCACCTGTAACCGGAAGAAAAATGATAGAATTATTCTATGATATTAATCCTGATGATGTTGTAAGTGAAGAAATTGACAAAGGACAGTTTATTGTAGAGCTTGCAGACGGAACTGAAAAGGGCGTAAAAATCCATGAATTGGAACATGAAGGATATGGACGCCGTTCAAACTGCCAAAGATGTGATGTTAAAATACCTAGAAAAGCTAACATTGCATGTGGAAACTGGGGAGCAAGTGACGGCTGGACATTCATTGAAGTCAACGATGAAAAAGGTGAAGAATTAATCAAAGGTGCTCAAAATGCAGGAATCCTAGAAACCAAATCACCTTCCCAAGATGCAATAGACGCAAGATTAAAAGTTGAAGGCATCATGATTAAAATGGCTAAAAAGAATCAGGATTCCAATTATGAAAAAGTAAGCGGAATCAAAGAATGGGATCGCTGTATTAGATGCTGTGCATGTAGGGATGTTTGTCCTATCTGTTGGTGTTATGAAAACTGTGAACTTAACAAATCTTACTTTGATGCATCAGAAGTTCCTCCAAGTCCTATTGCATTTCAGGGTATAAGATTATCCCATATGAGTTTCAGTTGTTGTGATTGCGGTCAATGTGATGATGTTTGTCCAATGGACATACCTGTATCTTTGATTTTTGATAAATTACAGAAAAAATATCAAGATAGAACCGGATATGTAGCAGGTGTAAGTGATGATGTAAAACCACCATTATACAGTCCTGCAAAAGAGGAATTATGAGGTGTTTTAATGTCTGAATTAAAAATTGTAGGATTATTATGTAATTGGTGTTGTTACGGTGGAGCTGACACAGCAGGTACTGCACGTATGCAATATCCACCAAACGTAAGAATTATTCGTGTAATGTGCTCTGGAAGAATCAATCCTTCAATGATTTTCAAAGCATTTGAAGAAGGAGCAGATGGAGTATTTGTAGGGGGCTGCCATATTGGGGATTGCCACTATGATGCAGGTAACTACAAATGGTCTAGAAGATCTAAAATTGTTGAAGATATTCTTGAGGAATTTGGAATTGAAAAGGACAGATTCCGTCATGAATGGATTTCAGCATCTGAAGGAGAAAAATTCCAAACAACTATGGATGAATTTTATAAAACTCTTCAAAAATTAGGTCCTTTAGAATTGGAATGAAATTATAATCAGCCATATAATTTAATAGCTATTATATTAATGTATAATAGCTATTTTTCCCTCTATAATTGTCTTTCTAAGATTAGTGTTTAGATACTAATCTTAGAAAAATAGTTTGACAATAATGTTTGATTATTTTTCGTTTGATTATTTTATATTAAAAAACATACATCAGCCTTAGAGGTATTTCAGAATTGTCGGCATAACCAGTTTTGAGATATTCCTCATTAATATAAAATAATTGTTTAATTTAAAAAAAGAGAGGAGTTATGGAAAACATAACGTCTTTCACTGTCTACAATAGCTATTAGGGTAATCTCACAATTGTTATCCTAATTGGCTATTTTTTATAAACTTTTTTTCTTTAACTTTATATTCAATAAAAGACAAAATATTTTATGGTGATATTATGGTATCAGAAAATATGGAAAAAGCATTAAATGCTCAATTAAACGCTGAAGTATACTCAGGTTATTTATACTTATCTATGGCAGCTTATTTTGAAGATGAAGACTTAGCAGGATTTGCTAATTGGATGAGAGTACAAGCAGAAGAAGAATTAGAACATGGTATGAAATTTTACGACTATCTCATCAGAAGAGGAGCTTCTGTTACTTTAACAGCAATTGAAGGACCTCAAACTGAATGGGATTCACCTTTAGCTGCATTTGAACATGTTCTTGAACATGAAAAAATGGTAACTGGTTTAATTAATGATTTAGTTGATTTATCTATTGAAGAAAAAGACCATGCAACCAACAACTTCTTGCAATGGTTTGTTGAAGAACAAGTCGAAGAAGAAGAAAATGCAATGGAATTACTCGCTAAAGTAAAATTGGCTGACGGCGACAATAGATTAATTTATGAATTAAATAAAGAATTAGGTGAACGTTCACCTTCTGAAGACTAGATTTTCTCTAGTCACTACTATTTTTTTGGTGTTAATATGGATTATCCGGAAGGCCCGACTTATGAAGCTGCAATTGATTCCAGTCAATATGATTCCAGATTATTGGGTGAAAATGATTTGGGAAGTGTCTATATTCACGGTCCTTTTGGAAATGAAAATTCTGGTGTTAAAATCGCTTATGTAATCGGTATGCATCCTCTTGAAAGCAAGTCTCACAGGGCTTTGTTTGAGGAGTTAACAGCTAGAAATGATTTAAATTATTCTTATTATCTGTATAATATTCATGTTAATAATCCTGATTCAGAAAGTGAAGGCCGTCTTGAAGGCCAGCTTTTAGCTCAGGAATTTATTAAAGACGATATAATCAATAAGAAATATAATTTATTTTTAGATATTCACTCCAATAGGGGTTTGCGCGGACCGGGAGAATATGAAATCACTAATTTTGTTTTCGCACCGGGTTTTGATGATAAGTCCACAAAATATGTTAATGATATTATAGATGCAGTTGATGAACTGGTTTATTATGCACCGGAGCATAGAACAAGTCCTCCATTTATAACAGAACCAACTGCTGAAGCGGGAATTGCTACAATTGTTTATGAATGTTATACATTTGAATCTATGGAAGTCACATGCTCACTGTCTTCAAAATTAGTAAGTTGCGTTGATAATTTAGAGATATTATGATTAATTTAGATAAAAAACAGGCATTCTACTTAATTATTAGTATTTTAATAGTAATTGATGTCATCATGGTATTTTACGTGTCATTTTATTCGACTAACTCAACTTTAAAGACAGTTTTTTATGCTTTTGATCTTATTTTATGTATCATTTTATGGTTAGAATTTCTATATGGATTGTATTATGCCGTTGATAAAAAGAAGTATTTGCTAAATAATGTTTTAAGTATTTGGGGTATGTTGCCATTTCAGTTTATATTATTCCGGTTCTTCAGATTGATTAAACTGGTTCAATACATTAAAAAGTTTGCAATTCATCATGATAGTGAAGTTTTGGAGAACTTTTTGAAAAGAACATATTTGGACAGGATTATTTCAGTAGCCATTCTTTTTGTATTTTCTATTTCATTTCTCATAGCATACTTTGATACAAATATAACGGATTTTGCAACAGCATTCTGGTATATTATTGTTTCCATGACTGGTACTGGTTATGGAGATGTTGTTCCGGGTACTTTAACAGGCAGGGCCCTTGGTATGGTTGCCATGATTGGCGGAATACTTATTTTTGCAACCATTACTGCAGTTATCTCATCAATATATGTTTCAAGAATTAGCAGGGATTCACATAGTGATTTGGCATCAAAAATAGATGATTTGACTTTGGAAGTTAATGAATTAAATAAAAAAATTGATGAATTAAAAAAAGAAAAAGAATGAGATGTTTAAATCTCCATACTTTATGATTTTACTGTCTATGAATCAGAATCATTCCCATAATCATCTGAATAACTTCTATAATTCTTTAGGATGATAATAAATAATGTCTGTTACTTTAAAATACCTTAAAATTTTTTATCAGGGTACGGAATAAATATAATCCTTTCAACCTCTTGAAAATACATTTTCTAAATTCAAAATATTTTTGGCATGTTTTAATGTTTGTGAGGTCATGAGATTTTTTTTAATAATGTTGTTATCATCATTATATCACTCTAAATATCAGTTGCTTATATGCTTTCTCTCTCAACCTTTCTATACTATAGTTTAGATTTGGCAGGTTAATTAAATTTGTGGAATATAATAAATATCGTTGGGTGGAAATGATTGATATGATGGCTAATTATTAAAAACTAGATTGTAATATTGAAACTCATGAAAGTTGTATCTCTTACTGTACTTTCCAATCATATAAACTCAAAGATTTCCAGTTATATAAATTAAAGTATCTATTATAAAAATCAACCTCAAAGCAACAATTTGATTTGCATCAACAACCCCTGTGTGTGCTATTCCATTCCGATTTACTTGTCCAATATCTTCTTTAAAATCTATATCATCATCTAATGGTTTCAATATTTCAGAAATGAACATTATATTAACTTTATTTAAAAATTTTTCCCATGGATCATCATTAGTACATTGATTTAACTTATTTTCTAAAGATTTTCTTAAACCCCCAAACATTTTATTAACACCTAATTCATCCCTTAATATTCCCTCAAGTTGTAATGTTAGAATAATTACAGCAGCCTCATATTTTCCGTTCATATAATTAAATATAGCTTGTTCAATAACAGTTCTTCGAATATCAGATAATCGCCAACCATTAACTTTTTCTATTATTAAATTAGGATTATCATAATAATTATTTAAGAAGAATTGGTTAAAATTTTCATCATCACTTTTGGATAATTCTTCATAATATTCCTTATCTATTGTTGGAATAATCCACCAATCATCAAAAACTATTCTTCTTATAAAATCTAATGTGAAAACAGATTTTATCCAATCATCATCACTTTCACAAACACACGAATATAACTCTCTTGCAAATATCTCTTTTTCGATAATGATTAAATTCAAATTAATATTTGCAAATGTTTGCATAGCAGTATTTGCAATTAAATTAATTTGATTCCAATTAATCAAATTAAAACTTTCATGAACTCTAGTCAATGCATCATTTGTTAAGCTTAACTTTTTAATTAAATCAATTGGAGGCATCATTTTAACAAATAAATCAACTTGAGATACAAATGGAGCTAACATCTGACTTTGAAGACTCATCATTTTTGTGACTTGATTAATTATTGGAGAATCATATATCTGCATAACTTGATCAGAAACCCTCATAAAATCATTTAAAGACTGGTTAATCAAATCAATAGGGAGATTATTAGTCGCAATCATAATTTGCTTTTCATACTCTTTTTTTAAAGTAGCATAATGTTCTCCAAATGAATTTAAGAATTCTTCTTGAACATTATTAGTTTTTATGTCAAATTTTGGAAAATAGAGTTTATTGTTTTCAACAAACTTCAATAATACTTCATTTAATTCATCATCAGATATGAAAAATTCATTAAATGAATAATCAGGTTCTATGATCAAATCATAAACAAAATTTTTTAATGTATACACCGGATTTTCAATTAGATTTACTAAATTTTCACCGATTTCCTCATTCATTGTAAAATTATAATCAATGTCCATAACTGCCACCCATAAATCTTAATTTTGGAAAATAATATTTGAATTTACTAGTCCACGTATTAATCATTCCTTTTTAAATTTAATTTAAATGCACATATTTTAAGCAATGCTAAAATCAATAAATTTGCATTACCCCAGTAATAATCTCCTTTTTTCATTAAAGAGTGTGCCACTTTATTTCTTAAATTAAGTCCAGATTTATCTATTAGCAAATATTTTAAAAAGAAAAGATCATCTTCAGAAATTAAATCAAAAGTTCCATATTCCAATAGCTTATTTAAAGATTTATCCTGAGTTGCCCCATCGCCGGTTGGTTCTTTAATAACATTGTCAATACTGTAAACTAATTTAAGCATCCCCTCAATTTTTAAAATTAATGAATCAATAGTTAAAATAAAGTTAGGTTGTGGGATATTATACAAATAAATTAACTCCAATTCATAAAAATAATTATTAATTATTGGGACAATCATCATGAAATACGGATTTTCACCCACATTTGGGATTTCACCCCAACCCAACCAAGTTTCTTCTTTTAGAAATTGTAAAACAATTTTCGGAGATAATTTTCCTTTAAAATATGCAGTATTGATTATTCGTGAAATGAAAGGCAAATAAAAAATTGAAATGCCCCATGAATAATATTCCATAACAGCATGATTATCTTTTTCTTCATCAGATACGATTTTTTCAATGACAAATCCATTTTTGTCACGTAAATTTTTTGAAAAAGCATGCAATAAAGGAAAATCTGTCTTGGATTTTTCAACAAAATCTAAGCTACCTTTATGATGCATCGTTAATTCTGGATCATTCATCAAATATTGTAAAATTTCATAAGAACTACAATTTTCAACAATGCGGTCAGCATAATCAAATACTCCATCCATTATTTCAGAATAATTTTCTATTTCTTCAGAATGTTTGAAATATTGAAAATCTACAGAAAATTCTTCATACTGTTTTAATAAGATCTCTGCTTTTGAATTTGCACCACCTTTCTTATAATTTTCACTAGCTAAAATACAGAAATCCGCCTTGATATTTGCATTATCATTATGATTCATGAGACATTCATACATTTTACCAATTTCTAATCTCCAATTGTATTGTGAGTTTTTATCAGTTTTCTCACCCAATTCAAGAACATCAATAGCACCATGAGGATTTATTGAACTAATATTCTCATAAATATTCCAACAAATTGTATTTAAATTGCCAACATCTCTGAAATTCTTTTTTTCATCTAAAATATGTTGAATTAATTTACAGGGAATTAAATAAAGTTCATTGTTCCAATAATTTTCATTATTGATAATTTCAATTATTTTATTTTTAATTCGGGATTTATTATACCCAAATTTAAATGAAAATCTATAGGAATTAATTATTGTTATAACATAAAAACTATCGATTGATTTATTTTCAATAATCTCATTTTCCACATCATTAATTAATTCAAAAGATGAATCTGAACATATTTTGGCTTTATCAATATGGGGATATTTATTACATAATATGGCTGAATATCTAAACTTAAGGAGCTTATTATTAACGGAATTCATTCTATTTTCAATGTATTTAAAATCTTCTTCAGATAGATTATCTAAATTAGGAATCGTAACTATTTTTCCATCATTATTTTCAATAGTGAATACTCCATCAACCTTAGCATCAATTATTCTAAATTCCAAACATGTATGTTCACAATTAATGGCTTTTTTATTTTCTTCATTAACCGTCTCTTTTAAAAATGAATTAATCATCTCTTTAATATTTGAATAATTACTTGAATTTATTGTTTCCATTAATTCATACATATCTTCTAAATTTTTAAGTTTCTCCATAATATCACCATTAAAGACATAGAAGTTATAAAAATGAAAGATACTTTTTATTATTATAATAATTTATTCAATTAATTAATTAAACTAGTTTTGCTTGCCAATATTAATTGATATTATTTTAATTTTTACAAATATTCCGCAAAGTTTACATTAATTTTATTACTTATTTTATATAAAAAATATAATAAATAATATAATAAAATATATGAAATGATTATTATGGGAATTACTGATTACATTAAAACTAGACTATTGAATAATAGGGTGGAACAGTACAACACCAAGCGCAGCTATTGGGGTGAAGATGAAAGACAACCTAGAACTGATGGAATCAACACTGGCCTTGACTTGCCGGATGCACTTCCACCAGTTATTAATAAGACAATAGCTAATGCACGTTATGCTGTAAAACTTGACGGGTACACTTCAGGTATCTTGAAAAACAGAATTGATAAAGCTAATGTTAATATGGTTCTTGTGGATAAGGAAAACAAATTATCTCAGGAGCAGAAACTGACTTTAATCTTATGGGCCAGAAAAATCGACATTTCTCAGGTAGCTAAAAATATTCTGCAAGGAGGAATGGTTGATGGGGAAGGCCTAATTAAACCTGTACAACGTTGGGACAAATGCATTGGCAAATACATCAAACCGGTATTTTTAGAAATAGGCGCTCACGGATATGGATTAAAGAAAGAGTTTAATGATGATAATGAAGTGCAACTATACCTTCATGAAATGCCTAAAGATATTGTTAATGGATCTCCGGAAGAGTTTGATAATTATGTCAGTGTCGAAGAGGGAACATTAACTGTGAAATATGAACCTGAAGAGGTTATTAACTTCATGTATAATGAAATTTATTGTGAAGCTCAAAGCATTATCCTAAATTGCCTTGATGATATATACCACAAGTGTAATTTGGAGAGAAATCAAGTGGAACGTATCAACAAGGACAATATTATTGAAGTTAAACCTGCAATGGATGCAAACGGTCAACCATATATTACTGAACTTTCATCCGCTGCTAAGGAAAATCTTTATGCTGATTATGGAACTACAGCGGGAAGCAATGTAGCTATTGTGCCTCCGGGAATTGAAAGTAAAATCTTAGGGGGTAACAACTACCAATCTGACTATACCAGACAAACAGAAATCTTTAGGAATAATATTTTAAGGACTTTCGTAACACCTCAGTCTCAGGCAGGTAATGAGAAATCCAACCAGAATGTGGCTGAGTACATTAACGATTCAGCTATTACGGGGTTTATTGTTAATGTTGCTAATGACCAGAAGTGGGTATTAAAGTATTGCAATCAGCTATTGAGTATGCAATTGGAGTTAATGGGTATTAGTGAAACTTTAGATATTTATTTCAGCTATTCAAGAGATGATGTTTTAAGATATATTATGGAATTGTCTTCTGAAGGTGATGAAATCTATAAGAATTATCTCAGTAACTTTGAGGAGGAACAGCCAGTTGGTGAAAGGATTGTAACTGAAAGTGGTGTTGAAGTATAATAAATATTTATATAAAATAAGTAATAAAATATATAATAAATAATATAATAAAAAGTGATAATGATGAGACATGAACTTTTTGAAGTCGGATCCTATGACTACTCCGACCTGGATGATAGACTTGACAAACCTGTTGAATGGACTGCTGAAGATCTAAAGCTAATAGCTGAAAACTATAGAGGTGGAATTCCACTAACTTCAGAGCATGAAAATATCTACGTGGGCATCGGAAATAATATTGAATACGAAGAAGGAAAGCTATTCATTGAAGTTCCGGATGAACTGGATATGGAAGGAAAAGGCCTATCTCCTAAAGTTGATGTCTTATTAAAAGATAAAGGAGATTCATTTGGAATTGATACTATGAGCTTAATAGATGTTGGTGTAACTAAAAACCCTAGAAAAATTACCTTATTGAATTCTGAAATAACTGGTGAAACTGGAAATCCTGAACCTGCAGCACAACCCCAACCTCAGCCTGCACCTAGCAAAGATGCTAATGTCGCAACTAGCTTGCTTTTAGAAAAACTGCAAGGAAAAGATGCAGAGATTGGAAAACTTCAGGATGAAATAAATAATCTAAAAGAAGAATCTAAAAAATATGATGATATTAAAAAAGCTATTGAAGAAAATAAGGAATTTATAGATTCTAAAGATGATATTCTAAAAGAATTATCTGAATTAAGAAAAGCTGAAAACGAAAGGAAAATAAAAGAATACGAAGCTAAATACAACTTTAACTATAATGAAAACGCACAGGATAAAGAGATAATTGATAAACTATTATCTGGTGATGTTGATATGGAATTAATGGAAAAACTAGCTGAAAGAAGAATTAAAATTGAAGCTAGTAATGACGGTTCAACTCCTGGTGGTCGCAATCCTTCAAACTCTGGTGATGTTGGAGAAACTGGTGAAACCGGCAGCACTGGAGATGAAGATGCACCATCTTTTACAACTCGTGAAGAGTATAATAAGATATTGAAAGATATGGGTTTTAATCGTACAAGAATTTAGCGATGATGGTGTTTTATTGCTTTTCACCGGAGCTAAAATTTTTGATATGTAGGAAAACTCGTTATTAATTGGGGGAGTGTTTGGTGTTTTCACTTCTCCTAAAATATCGTGCATTGAAACCCTTAATGCCTAATTAAAGGGGGACAAGCCCCCTTTTAATTACCCACGAATGCCAATGAA
>CACXWH010000059.1 GCA_902771225.1 uncultured Methanobrevibacter sp.
GGAACATTTACTGACAAAACCCAATTAGGCTCTGAAAAAAGTGAAGTTTCACCGGATTTAGATAAATTTATTAAACGGTATATTAAAGAATCACTCAAAAATAAATACTGAAATTTCCTAATTTTAATAATCTTTATAAGCCCCATTCTATATATATTATAATAATATAAATTTTTTATAAAAAATTTCCAATGGAGGAATTAATATTAGCGACGATTTTAGTATGATGTGTGGACTTGAAATCCACGTACAATTAGAAACTGAATCAAAATTATTCTGTGATTGCCCAACAAATTTTAATGAAGCACCCATTAACCAAAATATTTGTCCAATTTGTTTAAATCAACCAGGTGCTAAGCCACATCCAACAAATCAACATGCTATTGAAAATGCATTAATGATTTCTTTGATGTTGAACTGTAAAATAGATCAAGGTTTTACTTATTTTATGAGAAAACATTATGATTATCCAGATTTATCTTCAGGATATCAAAGAACTTCCGTACCTATCGGTTATGAAGGAGAATTAAATGGAATAAGAATTAGAGAAATTCACATTGAAGAAGACCCTGGGCAATATAAACCTGATAGAGGTATTGTTAACTTTAACCGTTCAGGAATACCTTTAGTAGAAATTGTTACCGAACCAGATATAACTTCCCCAGAAGAAGCAAGAAACTTCTTAAAAGAAATTATACGTGTATTACAATATAGTGGTGCTGCACGTGGAGAAAATTCCATGAAAGCAGATGTAAATGTTTCACTTAATGGTGGAAACAGAGTTGAAATGAAAAATGTTAACTCTATTAAAGGTGCATACAGAGCATTGAAATTCGAAATTGTAAGGCAAAAAAATCTCATTAAACGTGGAGTTGAAATCCCACAGGAAACACGTGCTTACATTGAAAGCCAAATGATTACTACTAGAATGAGATTAAAAGAAGATGCTGATGATTATAGATTCATTCCAGACCCCGATTTACCTCCAATGGAAATTCCTGATGAAATAATCGAAAAAGTTAAAGAAATTATGCCTGAAGCTCCTCACCACAAAGTTGAAAGATTTGTTAAAGAATATGGCATTGATGAAGAATCAGCAAAAGTTTTAACTTCAGAACTTGATTTGGCAATAGCTTATGAAAAAGTGGTGAAAGAAATTGATCCTGTATTTGCTGCCAAATGGATGAGAGATGAACTTAAAAGAGTTTTATCATATAATAAACTTGATTATGCAGATAGTGGAATTACTGTTGAAAACTTAATTGAATTTTTAAACATGCTTCAAAATAAAGAAATTACAACTAAAGCTGGTCAAAGAATCATAGAACAAATGCCGGAAAATGATAAATCACCTAAAGAAATTGCTGAAGAATTAGGTTTGCTTGGTGTTGTAAAAGAAGATGAAGTATTAGCTGCAGTTAAACAAGCCATTGATGAAAATCCAAAAGCAGTCCAAGACTATCATGATGGGCAAAAAGCTTCACTTAATTTCCTTGTTGGTCAAGTAATGAAAATAACCCGTGGAAAAGCTGATCCTAGTGAAACTGTTAAACTTTTAAAAGAAAACATTGAATAGGGGTATAAAAATGACAGCAAAGAAAAGCTTTGTAAAAGATTATATGACAAAAAATGTTATTAGTGTTTCTCCAGATACCCCAACCGAAGAAATTATTACTTTAATGAAAAAAAGCCACCACAACAGTTATCCTGTTGTTAAAAATAATAGGTTAGTTGGAATGGTAACAGCTTTTGATATTGTCGCTAAAGACTGGAAGGAAAATGTTAGTGGAATGATGAGTACCAAACTGGTTGTCGCTAATGAAAATCTCTCCATTAATGATGCTTCCCGTGTAATGTTTAGACGTGGAATATCAAGAATGCCTGTAGTTGATGAAAACGGTGCATTAGTTGGAATTATTACAAATACTGATATGGTTCGATCCCACATTGAACGGTCCACACCTAATAAAGTAGAATACTTTAAAAATACTATGGAACAGTTATATGGTATAAAAACTACTTTAAAAAGAATGAAAGTTCCAACTGATAAATTAAGGCCTACACAGGATAGAGTTTATGCAGATGAACTTGAAGGAAGATCTTATGAATTAAAAAAAGGTTTAGCAGAACCCGCTATTGTTGTTAAAACCGGAGACAGATGGATTTTAGTTGATGGACATCATCGAGCAGTAGCATCTAAACAAATGGGTTGTGAAACTGTTGATTCATATGTTGTTGATTTGGGCCAAGATATTAAATTAGGTATGGAAAAAACTGCAGATAAAGCAGGAATTCGTAAATTTGAGGATATTACTATTATTGATGATGATAAACATCCATTAATTGCCATTACAGAAAGTATTCAGGATAGTGAATCCCATGGCGAATGATAAAATTATAAGAGAGGTATGGGAAGTCCTTGAAAGCAGAAGGGATAATCCGATTGATTCTTATACTTCTAATATAATGCAAGACAGTGACAAAAAAGCAGAAGATAAAATACTTGAAAAAATAGCTGAAGAATGTGGTGAAGTATTAATAGCTAGTAAAAATAATGAAAATTTAGTTTATGAATCTGTTGATTTAATATTTCACACTTTATTACTGCTTGTTTATAAAGGCGTTGATATTGACGAATTATTTGAAGAATTCGAAAGAAGAAGAAAATGATTTAACTATTTAAATGGTTGGCTGATAAATGAATCAATTCAAATTCTCTGTAGTTATTGCTGCATATAATTCTGATTTATGGATTTCAAAAGCAATTAATAGTATAATTAACCAAACATTAAATTTTGAAAAAAATATTCAGATTATCATTGTTAATGATGGAAGTACAGATAACACCGGACAGATTTGTCAAGGATTTAAAGCCAAATATCCAAAAAATATTAAATACATTGTTAATGAAGAGAATTTGGGTCCATCTGAAACAAGAAACATCGGTCTTAAACAATCTAGTGGCGAATATATTAATTTTTTAGATAGTGATGATTATATATCATCCACGACTTTTAGAAATATTTTGAACTTTTATAATAAATATGGTGATGAAATCGATTTAGTTTCTATTCCAATCTATTTTTTTGGTGAAAAAGAAGGGGAACATCCTCTTAATTTTAAATATGACAAGGACAAAATCATTAATTTATTTGAAAATCCGGACCATATCCAATTATCTTCCTCATCCTGTTTTTTTAAAAGGAAATCCATTGGAAACTTAAAATTTAACAATAATATTACAGTATCAGAGGATGTTGTTTTTATTAACCAATTACTTTTAAAAAATCCAAATATTGGTTTTTGTATTGGTGGAAAATATTATTATAGAAAAAGAGATGACAAATCATCACTTATCGACAATTCCTCCCTTAAAAAAGAATATTTTAATGACCGTGTGCAACATTACTTTAAATTCCTGATTGATAAAAGCATTGAAATTTATGGAGAAGTTCCATTATTTATTCAGTATACAATAATGTATGATTTGCAATGGTTATTTGATGTTTCATCTGTCAACAATATTTTAACACCAGTGGAACTTAAAAAATTAAGAAAACAACTTCATGAAGTCATGCAATACATTGATGATGAAGTTATATTCAAACAAAAAAATATGACCGATCTCTTAAAAGCAAACATAATCTTTTTTAAATATAAAGATAATCCTAAAAAAAATCATGAATTTGAAAAAACTGTTATTAAAAGATTAAAATTGAATACTGTTTATATTGATGTTTTTGAAATAATTAATGATAACTTATATATTCTAGCTAATCTTCCAACAATGCTAAATAATCGTGCAGAAATCTATTTAAACGATGAAAAATTAGAATTGAATGAGTTAAAATTTCCTCAAAGAGATAAATATTGTTTAAGTTACAAATATAGTACAAATTATTCATTTGAAGTAGAAATTCCTCTTGACAAGCAAAAAGAATATGAAATTAAATTTAAAACACCCGGCGATGTAGATTTATTTATTGACTTTTCAAGACCATGCAATTTTTCAAGAATTGTGGGATATGCTAAAACTAAAGATTATATATCCTATTTAGAAGACAATAAAATTATAATAAAACGAAAAAGTAATAAAAATTGGCTGAAAAGAGAATTTAAAACTATTTATTCAATGCTTAAAAAGCGAGAAAAAGGATATAAAACAGGCATACCATTAAGATTAATTTATTTACTTACTTATCCGTACATGAAAAACAAAAGAATATGGTTATTCATGGATTTACCTGCCATAGCAGATGATAATGGAAGACAAATTTATACATATGCAAAAGATAAAGATCCAAATATTAAAAAATATTTTGTTTTGAGAAAAGATAGTAAAGATATTGAAGATATGAAAAAACTTGGCGATGTTATATATTTTAAATCCATTAAACATCGTTTCATTGCATTGTATGCGGAAAAAATCATTACTTCACATCCGGACAACAACATTATTTATCCATTCTGGGGTAATTATCCTTTCTTTGCAGGACTTTTAAAATCTTCAACAATATTTTTACAACATGGTATTACAAAAGATAATGTTTCATCTTGGCTTAATGAATATGACAAACATTTAGCCATGTTTTTAACAGTGTCAAAATTCGAATATAAATCAATTTTTAAATATCCCTACAATTATAAAAAAGAAATTGTTAAATTATTAGGTTTTCCAAGATTTGATAACTTGGAAAAACAAGAAGATTCAAGACAAATTTTAATTATGCCTTCATGGAGAAGATATCTGAAATTTAAGTCCAACGAGATTGTTTTAAACTCTGAATTCTTTAAACGATTTAATTCATTAATCAATAATGAAAAATTAATAGAAGCTGGGAAAAAATATAATTATGAAATAGTTTTTAAACCCCATCCAAACGTTTATGATTTTATAGATTTGTTTGATAGAAATGGATATGTTACAATTGATTATGAACATGAAAAATACCAGAAAGTTTTTAATCATGGTTCACTTTTAATTACAGATTATTCTTCTGTTGCTTTTGATTTTGCATATCTTAAAAAACCAGTTCTTTATTACCAGTATAGTAAAGATTATCACTTTAATCTTCAAGAAAGTTATTTTGATTATGAAACAATGGGCTTTGGTGAAGTCTGTCGAAACGAAAATGAACTTGTTGATGTTATAATTGAATATATGAAAAATAATTGTGAACTAAAGGAAGAATATGAAAAACGTATTAAAGCATATTTCCTATTTGGGGATCAAAAAAATTCTATGAGAGTTTATGATGCGATAAAAAGGTTGCCTAGGAAAGTTTGAACCCCATTCTTATGCTGTATCCTTTTGACTTATATTCATATCAACTGCAGATTAAAATGATGAATATTTCATATTATCGGCTTTTTACTATAGTTAATGCGAATACTGCTGCTCCAAAACCATTATCAATATTTACTACCGCAATCCCCGGCGCACATGACTGAAGCATTGAATCCAGTGCAACACGTCCCCCTTGACCTACACCATATCCGACTGATGTTGGAACTGCTATTACTGGAATGTCAACAATGCCCGCAACAACTGAAGGTAGAGCTCCTTCCATTCCTGCACAGACAATTAATACTTTAACCCCTTCTTTTACCATGTAGGCAATTTGTGGGAATAATCTATGAATTCCAGCCACACCAATATCATAAGAGGTAATAGCTTCACAGCCACCTTCTTCAACAATAACTTTTGCCTCTTCCGCAATATTAATATCAGATGTTCCGGCAGTTATAATTCCAATTTTAGCTAAAGGTTCGGATTTATTTTTATTAACTTTAATTACTAAAATTTGTCCTTTTTTATTATAATCAAATATTAAACCTTTAGATTTGAGGTAATCTAAATCAGTATCTAGTTTTTTATATCGTTCATTGGATAATTTGGTAATGATTAAGTTTTGAGGGTTTTCACTTTTAAAGTATTTTTTTATGATTAATAGTAAATCTTCATAATCTTTACTAGGTGCGAAAACAGCTTCTGGAAAACCTGTCCTGTTTTGACGATTTACATCCAATTTAGCAATTTCATCTAACTCCAAAATATCCCGAGATTTAATTAAGTTTTCTGCACATTCTAAATCAATTTCTTCATTAATTAATTTTTCAAGTATTTCCCTCATGATAGTAATTTAAGATTAAAGATATTAAAAAAACTTATGAATAATTAAGCCCAAATAATTATAATATTTATGACAGCGAAAAAGATTTTAACTCAAGGAATTGTTCAGGGTGTTGGTTTTAGACCTTATGTATATAGATTAGCTACAAGCCTTAATTTAAATGGTTATGTTAGAAATTTAGGTAATGTAGTTGAAATTATACTTGAAGGAGACAATATTGAATTATTTATTAAAAGATTTCAAAATGAATTACCTCCAATTGCAAGAATTGATTCTTTTAAGGTTTTAGATATTGATGAAAGTAATTTTGATGAATTTAAAATTATTGAAAGTTCTGATTCTTATTCGGGCATTAGTGTTATTCCACCAGATATTGCAATCTGCGACAGTTGCCTAGCTGAAATTAGAAATCCTACAGATAGACGTTATAAATATCCTTTTAATGCCTGTACTGATTGTGGACCCCGATTTACTGTTATTGATTCCGTCCCATATGATAGAGATAAAACTTCAATGGACGAATTTCCATTATGTGATGACTGTTTAATTGAGTATCAAAATCCTTACGACAGACGTTATCATGGTGAGGCAATTTGTTGCAGTGATTGCGGACCTCAAATGGCCATTTATAAAAAAGATAAATTAATTGATTCCAATAATCCCATTAAATTAGGTGCGGAAAAATTAAAAGAAGGAAAAATATTAGCAATTAAAGGAATTGGTGGAACACATCTTGTTGTTGATGCTTATAATGATGAAGCTATAAAAGAATTAAGATTAAGATTAAATAGACCTAATCAAGCTTTTGCTGTTATGAGCAGTGATTTAAAATCAGTCCAAAGATATGCTGAACTATCAGAAAATGAAATTAAAACTATTTCTTCCAATAAAAGACCTATTGTTATTTTAAAGAAAAATAAAAATTATAATTTCCCAGAAAGCTTATCACCAGGCCTGCATAACATTGGTGTGATGCTTCCATATTCTCCAATGCATTATTTGCTTTTCGATGAGGGTGAAATTGATACTTATGTTATGACTTCAGCAAATATTCCTGGCGAACCTATGATGATTGATAATTCTGAAATAATTAACGGCATTAGTGATTATTCTCTCATTCATAATCGTAAAATTTTAAATAGGTGTGATGATTCCGTTATTAGATTTAGAAATGATGAATTATCCTTTATTCGCCGTTCTAGAGGTTATACTCCTGAACCTTATACCATTAACTATGATGTTAATGATTTGAATGTATTGTCTCTTGGTCCCGAACTTGATGTTACATTTTGTCTTGCAACTGATGCAATTGCATACCCATCACAACATATCGGAAATACAAATAAATTAAAGACACTCAATTTCCTTAAAGAATCAATTAATCATATGAAAAGAATCACAAAGGTATGTGATATAGATGTAGTTGCATGTGATTTGCATCCACAGTTTTTTACAACAAAATTAGCATATGAATTTGGAGTAGACGTAATTCCGGTTCAACACCACCATGCACATGCAGTATCCCTGGCAAATGATTATAAAATAGATGAAATGATAGTAATTGCTGCAGATGGAACAGGATATGGTGATGATCACACAAGCTGGGGTGGGGAAATCCTTTATACAGACATTAAAAGTTATGAAAGAATGGCACATCTAGAAAGACAAAAAATGCCCGGAGGAGACCTTGCAACAAAATATCCTATCCGCATGCTTTTAAGTATTTTAAATAATGAAGAATTAATAAAAAATTACATCAAATACTTCAAATATGGTGAAATAGAGATTAAAAATATATTCAAACAACTTGAAACAGGAATTAATGTTGGTGTGACTACAAGTACCGGCAGAGTCCTAGACTCAGTTTCAGCTGCGCTAGAAATATGTAATGAAAGAACATATGAAGGAGAGGCATCAATGAAACTGGAATCCGCAGCATATTATTCAACCACTGAACTAGAATTGCCATTGATTTTTGCCAAAAATGAATTGAAAACTACTGAAATATTAGAGGAAGTTGTAAAGCTTTACTTGAAAGGTCATAAAAAAGCAGATATTGCAAATGCTGCTCAAAAAACAATAGCTAATGGATTAAGTGAACTTTCAATCCGATCAGCAGAAAAAAAAGGAATAACAACCATAGGGGCAACAGGAGGAGTATTTTACAACGAAGCAATAACAAATGCCGTTAAAAATTATATTGAATCTAATGACTATACTTTCATTCAGCATAAAAACACCTGTTGTGGAGATGGATCAGTGAGTTTAGGCCAAGCAATAGTTGCAAAAACAAAAAATAACCAATAATTTCAAGACCCCATAATGCACATAATTAGACAAAATTTCAAGCAAATTATTTTCATGAGATTATAGGCATGAAAACATCTTCTAAAATTAATGTTAAACTTTGGTTAAAATATATAAAAAGATAAAATTGTCTTTGATTAAAAAAAAGAGAAAAAGAGGGTAACTAATACAAATTAATAAAATTATCTGTTTTTTAATGTTCTCTCAAGCATATATTCTGCTCTTGCCTTTAAATTATCATATAATCTGATTTGATTTTTTAACTCTTCAAGAGCTTCCATTTGACCGTTGTCTAATCTTTTTTCAATATCCAATAATTTAGACCATTCATCACCAGACGGTAATTGCAATGTGTCACGGGAATCTTTGAAGTTTACATCAAATGAATTTTTATTAATTGTTATTTGTATAGTAACTTCATTGTCTAAATCATAGTATTTACGCGGTCTTCCTCTCAATATCTTTTTATATGAAGAGTTTAAAATACCTACATCTTCCATTGCCCTCAGGTGTGCTATTACGGCTTTTTGGCCAACATTAAGTTCATTTGAAATTTCACTTACAAACATTGGCTCCTGCCTTAAGAGGTCAATGATGTCTCTTCTTGTTTTACATCCCATTACATCTAAAATATCTTCTTTATCTATACTATCAAGATCACTGCCGTAATTTCCCCTAATTTCTATAGTATCTGATGAGGAATCACCTTTGTTTTGGAACTTGACATTTTTTTTAATATCATTTGTATCAGTCATGATTATACATTATATCAAAACATTTATATAACTTTTTGTTACTATAATATTTTTCTTTGACAGAATCATCATGAAATTTTAAAATAACATTTTCACAGAAAAAACCGAAAACTTTATATAACCTTTTGTTACTATAATAATGTAGGAGAAAGATAACTTTTTGTTACTTTAATATTTGGTTTAAAAAACTCAGAGTAATAACTCTTAAAAGATGAACCATTTTCCTATATGTCCATAAATTCCTAAAAACCAAATATTATTAGTGCAAAAAATAGTTATTCTCTACTGGAGTTATTACAAAGAGTTTTTAATAACAAAAAGGGTGAGTTAATGGCAAAAAAGAAAAAAGAAAAAGAAGTTGAAGAAAAAATAGATATTCAAGAAGAATATGATAAACTTCTTGAGGAGTTAGCCAAAAAAGATGAAGAGATAACCACATTAAAAGAAGATCTCGAAAAACAAGAAGGCGAAACCCAAGAATATGTTTCATTATCTCAAAGACTTCAGGCAGATTTTGAAAATTTCAAAAAAATTACAGATAAAAGAAATGTTGAAATTGTAAAATTTGCAAATGAAAATCTCATAAAAGAATTCCTTGATTGTTATGAAGACCTTGAAAGATCCCTTACAATTGAAAATGATAAAGATTTCAGAGAAGGTATTGAGTTAATCTATAATAAATTTAAAGACGTCTTAACTAAAGAAGGAGTTGAAGAAATTCCAGCAAAAGGAGAAAAGTTCGACTTAAACAAACATGAAGCATTAATGGTTCAAGAAAGTGAAGATGTTGAGAATGGATATATTATAGAAGAATTAATGAAAGGATACACATATAAAGATAAAGTTTTAAAATACTCAAAAGTAATTGTTTGTAAAAAACAGTAATGCTTATTAAATTATTAATTAATTAAAAAATTGGTGATAATTATGTCAGATGATAAAAAAGAAAAAATTATTGGAATTGATTTAGGTACAAGTAACTCAGCAGCATCAGTACTTGTTGGAGGAAAACCAACCACAATCCCTTCAGCAGAAGGAGCAAGTCAATATGGTAAATCATTCCCAAGTTATGTTGCATTTACTGATGACGGACAAATGTTAGTTGGTGAACCAGCAAGAAGACAAGCAGTAACAAACCCGGAAAACACTATTAGTGCAATTAAAAGATTAATGGGTACTGATAAAAAAGTAACTGCAAACGGAAAACAATACTCCCCACAAGAAATCTCAGCATTCATCTTGCAAAAAATCAAAAAAGATGCTGAAACATTCTTAGGCGAACCTATTGAAAAAGCAGTTATTACCGTACCTGCTTACTTTGACGATAACCAAAGAACTGCAACTAAAGATGCAGGTACCATCGCAGGATTAGATGTTGTAAGACTTGTTAACGAACCAACCGCAGCAAGCCTAGCATACGGTCTTGATAAACAAGATGACGATGATATAAATATTATGGTTTACGATTTAGGTGGAGGTACTTTAGATGTAACCATTATGGAATTCGGTGGTGGAGTATTTGAAGTAAAATCCACTAGTGGGGACACCCAACTTGGTGGTACCGATATGGATAACGTATTACTCAATTACTTAGCTGATGAATTTAAAGCAAAAGAAGGAATTGATTTAAGAGAAAATGATCAAGCAGTGCAAAGATTAAGAGAAGCTGCTGAAAAAGCAAAAATCGAATTATCCACTACCTTAACTACTGAAGTTAACTTACCATTTATTGCAATGGGATCTGATGGAACTCCTAAAAACTTAATTGAAAATTTAACTAGAGCAAAATTAGAAGAATTAGTTGATGGAATCGTTCAAAAATCAGGTAAACCAATGCAACAAGCATTAGACGATGCAAAAATGAGTAAAAATGAAATTAATAAAATTATCTTAGTTGGTGGACCTACCAGAATGCCATGTGTACAAGCATTTGTTGAAAAATTCATAGGCAAACCAGTTGAAAGAGGAATTGACCCAATGGAATGTGTATCCATGGGAGCAGCTATCCAAGGAGGAGTATTAGCTGGAGAAATAAAAGATTTAGTTCTTTTAGATGTAACTCCATTGTCCTTAGGTATTGAAACCTTAGGTGGAGTATCAACCACATTAATTGAAAGAAATACTACTATTCCTACCAAGAAAAGTCAAATCTTTTCAACAGCAGCAGATAATCAACCATCTGTAGATATTAACGTATTACAAGGTGAAAGAAAAATGGCTGTTGATAATACTTCTTTAGGCCGTTTCCAATTAGTTGGAATCCCACCTGCACCAAGAGGTGTTCCACAAATTGAAGTGACCTTTGATATTGACGCAAATGGTATTATTAATGTAACTGCAAAAGACAAAGGAACTGGTAAAGAACAAGCAATAACAATTACTTCTTCCACTAAATTATCTGATGAAGAAATCGAACAAAAAGTCAAAGAAGCAGAAATGAATGCTGAAGCAGATAAGAAAAAACAAGAAGAAATTGAAGTCAGAAACAATGCAGACGCATTAATTTACACATCTGAAAAAACATTAGAAGAAGTTGGAGACAAAGTCTCTGAAGATGAAAAATCAAATGTTGAAAAATTAGTTGGTGAATTAAGAGAAATCATAGCTGGAGACGATATCGAAGCTATTAAATCAAAAACCGAAGAATTAGAAAAAGTAATCCAAGAAATTGGTGCAAAAATCTATCAACAAGCACAGGCTGAAGCACAAGCTCAACAAGCAGCAGGTCAAGATGCAAATGCTGGAGCTCAAGATGCACCTTCAGATGATGATGACACAATCGATGCGGATTACAAAGTAAAAGATGATTAGATTTATAAATAAATGTTTTATCTCGGGCGTAGGTAATCAGAATCAGAATCAATAAAAAAATAAACTAACGATGAGATGAAACATTTTATTTTTTTATCTAATTTTTTTAAAGAAATTTCAAGGTGAATAAATGGCAGACAAGAGAGATTACTACGAAGTCCTTGGAGTCGATAAAACAGCTGATGAAAAGGAAATTAAAAAAGCTTATCGTAAATTAGCCATGAAATACCATCCGGATGTAAGTGAAGAAGAAGGATCAGAAGAAAAATTCAAAGAAATAAGTGAAGCTTACGCTGTATTGTCTGATGATGAAAAACGTCAAAGATACGATCAATTCGGTCATGCAGGAATGGAAGGATTTACCGCTGAAGACTTCTATCAAAATGTAAACTTTGATGATATATTTCAAGGATTTGATATTGGTAATATCTTCGATTTATTCGGTTTTGGTGGAGGTTCACGCTCTAGAGGAGCTAGAAGTGGTCCACAAAGAGGATCTGATATTTACACAGATGTCCATATAACTCTTGAAGAAGCTTTTAATGGTTGTGAAAAAGAAATTAAAGTCACAAGAAGTGAACTTTGTCCAACATGTAATGGTTCAAAGTCAAAACCAGGTCATGACCCACAAACCTGCCCAACATGTAATGGAAGCGGTCAAATAAAAGAAGTGAGCAACACCTTCTTAGGTCAAATGGTAAATGTTAGACCATGTCGCCAATGTGGAGGAACAGGTAAAATAATTACTGACCCTTGTGAAGAATGTCATGGAAAAGGAAGTATTAGAAAAACTAAAACTATAAAACTTGAAATACCAGAAGGCGTTGACGAAGGAAATCACTTAAGAGTATCTGGTGAAGGAAACTGTGGTGAAGCATCAGGCCTTGAAGGAGATCTTATAGTATCAGTTCATATTAATAAAAATAAAGTATTTGAACGTGAAGGAGATCACTTATACTATGAACAGCAAATCAGTTTCCCACAAGCAGCATTGGGTGACATTATAAGCATACCAACGATTGAAGGCAAAGAAGTGGAGTTTAAAGTAAGTCCTGGAACCCAAAGCGGAACAGTATTTAAATTAAAAAATCAAGGAATGACTTCCGTAAGGCATCAATCAAGAGGAAACCTTTATGTTACTGTAACTGTTGTTGTTCCTAAAAAATTAAATTCAAAACAAAAAGATTTATTAACTGAATTTGCCGAAGTAAGCGGAGAAGAAATAAAACATGTTGAAAAAGGCTTAAAAGACAAATTCAAAGAAGTATTCAATTAGCTATATTCGACATATAGCTAATTATCCCACTATTTTTAACCCATAATCTTCTAAAAAAATAAAATAAAATTTACTAGTAAAAATTACACTTACCAGTTAATTTTTTATAATATTAAAAAAATATTAAAAAAATTAATGCATACCTATCAATGTTAGAAGAAGATATACCTAATCAAATATTAATAACAGGATATGGGGGAGTTGGTAAAACTTTTTTACTGAAAAAGATACTTCAAGACCAAGATGAGAAATTCCTCACAGCATATATTGATTTATCCAATATATATGCCAGACAAAGAACTGATTTAACTGAAGAAGAAGTAATGAAAGAAATTCTATTTTCAATCCAAAATACAACATCAAAAAATAAAAAAATGCATGAAAAAATTAAAGATTCTATAAAAATGTTTTTAAAACAACTGAAAATTAAAGATTATGATTTTAATAATACTATTGACATATTTGATATCCCAATACCCATAATAAAAGACAATTATGAGAAATTAAGCAAATTTGTAATGGAATTACCTCAAAAAATTGTTGATTCCAATGAAGACATTAAAGGATTTGTAATTGTTATAGATGAATTTCAATTATTACAATCAGTTAAAAGTCCTGAAGCTTTTTTTTGGTTAATTAGAAGTTATTCACAAATACAATATAATGTAAGTTATATATTCACAGGTTCTGTTTCAAAAACCTCTGAAATTATATCCATGCTTAATGGCCAGACAGGTGCATTTGGCGGTAGAATGATTCAGATTGATATTGAACCATTTTCCAGAGAGGAAACAAAAAGATATGTTGATGAAAGATCCAATAATATAAAATTTAATGATGAAGGTTTCAATCAATTCTATGAATGTACAAGAGGAATACCTATTTATATCAACTCATTATGCTCAATACTACCTGGAAATCAAATTTGTGATGAAAATATTATTTTAGAAAATATAAAACTCAATATTGATCAGATTGCAATAATGTGGATTTATGTGTGGGGAAGATTAAGTGTTCAAGAACGTGAAATAATACTTACTCTTATTGAAAATGATGGGGCAAACTGGACATTACTACTTAATGAATTAAATTATTCTAAACCAACAATATCAAAATATCTCGATTCATTGTCAAATAAAGGAATAATTGAGTATGATTTCAATAAAAAATATATAATTTCAGACAAAATGCTTAAAACATGGTTAAAAACAAAATATGAACAAAATGGAAGATATCCACTATAGCAGATATTAATAGACCCCTTTTTTATTTAATAGAATAATTAAAAACACCATAAGAAAATAAGAATATTTTAATAGACAAAATCGAAAAATAAAGAATAAATGTAGGTTTTTCATATGAAAAAATCTAGCACCCTATATTAGTTTAATACTAATAATCAATTCTATTTTTTTAACCGCAACACCACAATTTAAATCAAGTTTTCAGACATGACCAATATAACAATTTAACGAAAA
>CACXWH010000060.1 GCA_902771225.1 uncultured Methanobrevibacter sp.
GAAACAACCAATACTCTTCCAGAAGCGGGTAACCCATTAGCAATGGCATTACTTGCTTTACTTGCAATAGGAATCGGAGGAATTAAAAGAAGATTCTAATTGGAATTTTTTTCTTTATTTTTTTGCTCCACCCACCCCCTTACTTTTTTTATTTAAATATTCAAATATTTTCAACTAATGCTTTTTTTTAAAATCTTTGCATATATTTAATTAGTGTAAAATATTAAACTATTATCATGAATTCAAAATTTAGATTAGCAAAAACAGTTTCAACATTTACCAATCCTCCGATTATATGTATTCCATTATTCATTATAATCTGCTTAACATTGTCAATCAATAATTTATGGCAATTCCCATTATTGGAATTTATTTCCATTATTTTTGCATCAATACTGCCTATGGCCATTATTTTATATTGGGCTGAAAGAAGCGGCAATGACAAGGATATTTCAAAAAGGCAGGACCGCCCAATTCCTTTAATCATCGGGACAGTTTCATATTTCATTGGCTTTTTGATATCACGGTTTTTGGGTTTGAATGATTTTTTAACATTCTTGTTTTTATGTTATGCAATCAATACCTTTATTGTAATGTTAATAACTACAAAATGGAAGATCAGTATTCATACCACAGGTTTAGCAGGTCCAGTATGTGCTTTAATTATTCTTTTAGGACCGATTGGAGCACTGTTTGCTTTTTTATATCCTATTCTTATTTGGTCTAGAGTAACTTTAAGAAAACATACTATGTCTCAAGCGATTGGCGGAGGTATTTATGGATTTATTTTCACAGCTGCAGAAATGTTTCTTTTTATTTTCCTGTTCAATCTAAATGTTCCAAATATCTACCCCTTTGTCCATGTTTTTGGATTCATTCTAGCAATCATATTTACGCCTGCTGTTTTAGGAATATTTGTTTATGTTAATTATAATAATCCATTAATATTTTATCTGGTAGAAATCATTGGATTTTGCTTTTTTATGGCTATAACACCTATAGATGTTGTTATAATATATTGTTTAATTTCAATGGTTTCCATTTTGGTCGGCTATTATGCTGGTGAAAAGTTTTCATGGTATAAAATTATTTCTTAAAAAAAGAGTTTAAGTGTTAAATGATTAACACTTATCTATCCAATATTCTTCCTGCATCGATTTTTTTAGTGTTATAGTTTACAGCTTTGTGAACACTATTGAGAGAAGATTTTAGGTTAGTTGCAATTACTTCACGTAATTCATCGTCAAATGGTGCAGTTTTATCTCCATAAAATTCACATATTTTAGAGATTTTCTTATCTTCCAGAAATATGAAATATTCCTTCCAATCTGCAGTCAAGTCATTTAAAAGGCTTTCAACATGAATAAATTCTTTATTTAATTTATTAGCTTTTTCATAAGCTTCTTTTTCCAATGCAGAAAATTCGGCTATTTCTTCTTTGGTGTAATCTTTCAATAATTTTTTATCAGCCATAGATATTCACCTCTTAATATAATAATAGTATTTTTGCGATAATATTTAACTTTTTTTGAATTTAAACTGTTTTTTTCAATAAAAATAATTATTAATCAATTCATCAAATAATTAATATCATGGAAATGAATTATGTTTTTGAAGGCAATGGTGATAAAATCATTGTTTTTGTCCATGGATTAGGTGAAAGTCTTGATTATTGGAGAGCATTGTCCTCAAAGTTAAATAAAGGATATAAAATATTATTGTATGATATTAGGGGTCATGGTAATTCTCCATTAGGTGATGAGGCTTTCAGCATTGACATGTTAGTGGATGATTTACATAATCTTATTTTAAAATTAAATATTAAAAAAACCAGTCTGGTTGGATTTTCCTTAGGTGGAAATGTTGTTTTGTCATTTGCAATCAAATATCCTGATTTTGTAGACAAATTAATTGTCATGTCCAGTTTCAGTGAAAATGATGAAAATTTGAGAAGTAAATTTTTGGAGTTCAGGGATGCAATAAGCATTTCATATGAAGCATTTTTTGATGTTATTATCCGATATGTTATTCCTGATGATGTCTATATGCAGAATAGGGAAGTATTGGAATTTGTTAAAAAGGAAAATGCCCGAAAAGCAAACACTAAAGCCATCAAATATGGAATTGATGTTGGTATTGACTTTGACGTTACAAATCAGTTGAATAGCATAAGATGTCCGGCACTGATTTTAGCAGGCCGTGATGATGACATTATCAGTTTGAAATTATCTGAAATATTAAATGACAATATTAAAAATTCTCAGTTAATGATTTTTGATGATACGAAACACAATCTTTTGATTGGGAAAAATATCTCCGAAATTCTGAAATTAATGAGGCAGTTTTTATGAAAGTATCAATAATTTTATGCGCGTTTAATGAGGAGAAATATCTAAGAAAATCTATTGACAGTGTCTTATCTCAGAGTTTGGATGATTTTGAGTTAATAATTGTTAATGATGGATCAACTGATGATACGTTAAATATCATTGATTCATATGATGATGATCGCATTAAATTAATTGATCAGGAAAATATAGGTCTTGGAGCATCTAGAAACAAAGCAATGGCTGAAGCTTCAGGTGAATATGTTGCTTTTCTTGACGGAGATGACTGGTTTAGCCCTGATGCATTGGAAACAGCTTATGGTGAAGCCAAATCTCGGGATTGTGATATTGTAATCTTTCAGATAAAATATTTCGATGATGATACTGGCTGTGTTTCTGGAAATGACTGGTTTGATTTGAATTCTTTTGATGAGTCTTTTGACAATAGGGCCTTTTCGCCTGATGAGTGTAAGGATTTCCTTTTTGACTTGTCGGTTAATGCCTGTCAAAAACTGTATAAAAGATCCTTTTTAGAGAAATCCCAGGTCAAATTTGTGGAAGGGATATACTTTGAAGACATGCCTTTTTTCTTTGAAGTCTTTTTAAAGGCTGAATCAATTTCTATTATTCGAAAGTACTTATATTACCATAGAAAGCATTCAAAATCAATCACTGATGTTATCGACTGCAATTATTTGGATACAGTACCGGCAGGTCAGGAGTTAATGAGAAGATTTGTTGAAAATGGATGGTATGAAGAATATAAATTTGATTTGCTGGCTTATAAAATCAATGGGCCAAGATTTGCTTTATCTGAAATTGTTGATAAATGCAAAAAACCTTTATTTGATTTGATTCATGAAGATTATGTTGATATTATGAATTCTTCATATTATGATGACTATTTGGATGAATTGGGTCCTGTTAAAAGAAAGTTCTTTTTGGATGTTATCCGCTCAAAAAGTTATGATGAGTTCCTCCGTATTCAGAATTAATTTACTTGATTTTATGCTTAATTAAAGTAATAGTTTATATATCATATATGATTTTAATAATGGTTTTATTTTATTATATGTGGTCATCTGATAATTATTTACTAGTTGCTCCAATAGTACCTATATGGCGTAGTAATTATTCATGTTTTGTTTAAAATTATAATCCCAAAAGAATTTTTATACCTATTAGAATTAGAATAACTCCACCAATTATCTGGAAGCGTCCGCCAAAGTAATTTCCTATTTTTTTACCTAAAAATATTCCAATCACTGTAAATAAAAAGGCTACAATACCTATTATTACTGATGGCAGCAAAATAGTTTCATTTAAAATAGCATAAGTCAAACCAACAGCAAATGCGTCTATGCTTGTAGCTATTGCAAGTAATGTCACTTCTCTAAAACTGAAATCATCGCTGATTTCATCATCTCCAAGGCTTTCTCTTATCATGTTTAATCCTATTGCTAAAAGAAGAATAAAACCTATTATTGATGCGATTGAAGCTATGAATTTGCTTATTACTTCACCACAATAATAACCAAGTATGGGCATAATAAACTGGAAAAATCCAAAAAATAGTGCATATGTTAAAATTTGTTTTGTATTTAAATGTTTTTGTGTGAATCCTTTTGTTAGTGATACACTGAATGCATCCATTGCAAGTGCGATTGCTATCAGTATTGTTGAAATGATTTGAAATGCCATTGGTATTACTGTGTTGGAAATTTTATTTATAATTTTTTTAAAATTTTCTTGTGTTTTGAAAATATATTAATATTAATATTTAAATTAATTTTTCATTGAATTTATTGCTATATTATTATAAATTATTCTATTAATATTAAATTTCATTCATTCTACAATAGATTTTTATTCACCTAAATTTTTATCAAAAATTAAATAAATTTCTTATTTTAATATTTTATTTCCTAATATTTTTTTGTTTTTATTAATACGAATTTTTAGTTATTATTTTCATGTTTTTTCTTTAAAATCAAATTTTTAATATTGTATCAAATATATTTTTTTTACCAAATTTTCATTAAAATACATACAAAAAAAATGTCTTTATATAATATGAATTAAAGAAATATATTACATCAATAAAAGAAGGATATTATGAACTTTAAAAATATTTTTTTGGTGGTTATAATAACTGTATTTGCACTGTTTTTAATCAGTAATGTTAATGCAGTTGATAATAATACTGCTGATAATAATATTGAATTATATGAAGATGCTGTTAGCACTGATCTTGAATTTGAGCAGACTTCTGATTCTCAAGTCGTTAATAAAGGCGACATTTTTGAAACTCATTTATCTGTTAAAAATGTCGGATCCAAGACATATAATAATTTAACAATTAATTATCCCTTACCTGCAGGTTTGGAATTGATAATATCTCCTGTTGAATATCAAAATGATTTATGGGTAATTGATACTTTATATCCAAATGAAACAAATTACTTAACATTAGTCTGTGTTGCATTGGTTTCCAATACAACCTATGAATTTACGGCTAGTTTAGGCAATGAATCTGTAACTACAATGGATGTTTACTGTCCTGGTGAGAATATTATTCCCGATGATGATGGGGGTAATAATACAGATTCTTCAAGTTCAGGTTTAATTAAATCAGTAACTGAAGGTAAAAATCTAAAGGACACTGCCAATCCAATATTATTGCTTTTATTTACAATAATATTTATTCCATATATTCGTTTAAAATACTGATTAATATGAAAAAAATTATCCTATTCTTTTTTATTCTTTTTTTAAGCTTTGAAGTAAGTTTTGCATTTTCTTTTGATGAGAATTCAAATAACAATAATATAGTAGATAAAATTAATGCTTCTTTTCACAATCTAAATAAATATTCTTTCAATTCCGATGATTTAATTAAAGACTATAAAAATGAAAGCCAATACAACGTTCAAATATTGTCCAACGGAAAAAGCATTGGTCCTAATGAATGCGTCAGGTTTTATGTTAACGGAGTCAATTATACAAAAACGACAAATGAAGACGGCATTGCAACATTAAATATAAATTTGAAACCGGGCAATTATATCGTCTACTCCGAATATAAGACATTTAAGAACTATAATAATATTTTAGTCATATAATGAGGGTATTTTCAGTGAAAAATAATGAGATCAATCCGATTAAATCAGATTCTGTTGAAATCAACTGTCAGGGAATATATGACCACATCATCGCTTCCCAAAGGGAATTTGACGGTAATTCAATTTTTGAAAAAAATATATTAAACACTTTAAATGAAATTGAAGAGTTATTGTATTGTGTTAATGATATTGAGCTTTTTAAGGAAATGGTTGATTTAATTTATAGGTTTAAATTTCGTTTAAGGGAGTTAGAAAGCCAGATGAAATTTTTAGACGATGAAAAAATATTATTGTCACAAAATATTTCATATATTTTAGATGAAATGTCAAAATTTAAAGAAATAATTTAAATGTTATAAAGATAAATATAATATTATAGGGAGAATTCGCAATGTTTGAAAAAATACTATTACCTACTGATGGGTCTGAGTTTTCCGAACTTGAAGTTGAAAGAGCAATCAAGGCTCTATCAGATGATGGTGAAATCATAATATTGTCTGTTGCACATCAATTAAAAGCTACAACACCTTTTCAAAGTAAAAAAGACATAGAATCAATGAATAAAAAGTTTTTAAAGGAAGCCGAAAGAAGTGTTGAGAATATGGCGAAAAAATTCAAACAGCATGTCAAAGTTAAGAAAATGGTGATTCCCGGAGTTCCTTCCGAAACAATAATCCGTGTAGCTGAAGAGGAAGATGTTGATTTAATAATCATAGCAGCATCAGGCAAATCAGGATTGCACAGATTCTTTATTGGAAGTGTAGCTGAAAAAGTTTTGAAAAATAGTGAAAGGGATGTTTTATTGATTCATAACTAATGGGTCTAATAATAATTTTTTTTAGATTATGAAGATTTCTGGTTTTTTAAATGTGTCCAGACTTGATAATGGGCTATGGGAATACCGTTTAGGTGATAAAGTTCACTCTGATTACTCTTTGAAAAATTTAGAGTTTATAGTGCGTATGCATGGTTTGAAATGGGGTGTTCTTGACGAAAAATTAGCTAACGAATCCCTAAAGGAAGATGAATTGGTCAATACTGGCTTTTTGAATGTTTATATTTCAAAAAAATACGGCGAAAACAAATGGTGTTATAGAAACAGCGACTTGAAATCTAAAGATTTGCTAATTTTAAAGAAAAAGGTTTTGTATAATGGCCTTGAATGGAAGGTAACAAATCAGGAATGGGCGGAAAAGTCCTTAAAAATTAATGCTGATAATTTCAATAAAGGAAAGGTTAAGATTCGGGACAGCGAATTTTACAGTCATTTGGACAGTGAAAAGGCCCGGATTTTAAACCTCCGCGAAGAGATTAAAAAAGAGAAAAAGACTAATATTACAGGTTTTTTTAGAGTTAATTTGATAAATGAAAATTATAAATGGGAATACAGGACAGATAGGATAGTTCTTAAAGCAGATTCTTTGGATGAATTGGAAAAACTTGTTTTAGACAAAAAATTGGAATGGAAAGTTCTTGATTCTCGTTTAGCATTGATATCTAGGAAAAATGATTAAAAAAGAAATATACTACATTGATTTTGATGTAGATGAAGTAACAGAAAGGATTAATAACCTGATGAGCAAATGGTCAGTTCATCTGATTGTAATCAAAGGACAGAATTGGCAAGTCTACAATTATTCTAATGAAATAATATATGAATTCCATTTTCTGATTGACTTTAAGAATATTGAAGGAAGAATTAAACTTGAAGATTTGAAGCTGAATGTAATTCACCATATCGAATCCCTAAGGGATGATACTTCATATGTCGACAGCCTTGTAGTTGAAGAATTGCTGTATTAGAGTTTCCAGTCAATTTCATCCAGATTATTTTTTCTTAAAAATTCATTTGCTGATTTGAAATGATTTGACCCGAAAAATCCCCGTCTGGCTGAGAAAGGGCTTGGATGTGATGTGATTAAGACCTGGTGTTTGGGATTGTCTAAAAATTCCTTTTTCTTTTCAGCCTGCTTTCCCCATAATAGAAAGACAATTGGCTGGTTTTGACTGTTTAATGTTTTAATTACATTGTCTGTAAATGTTTGCCATCCGCAATCGCTGTGGGAGTTTGCTTCACCTTCACGCACTGTTAAAACTGTATTAAGCAAGAATACTCCTTGATGTGCCCATGATTCAAGGCATCCTGAGTCAGGTATTTCATATCCGTATTCGTTTTGGATTTCCTTGAAGATGTTTTTAAGTGATCTTGGTATGGGCCTTCCTTCAGGTGTTGAAAATGCAAGGCCGTGTGCCTGACCTTTCTCGTGATATGGGTCCTGGCCCAGTATCACAACCTTAACATTTTCGGGTGGGGTATATTTGAATGCGTTGAATATATCTTCTTTTGGAGGATAAACTGTTTTTTTTGTATATTCGCTTTCTATAAACTCTTCTATTTTTTTATAGTAATCGCTTTCAAATTCCTTTTTCAAAACTAAATCCCAGTTGTTTCCTATCATGTATTTTTTCTTTGTTTTTTTTCAAGTTTAATATTTTTGATTTTTTTATTTTTTTAAATTTTTTATTAAAAGTCAATAAAAAACCGATATATTTATATACTAGTAATTATAAATTATATAATGTTAGTTAAAATTTAATCACACCATTTGAAAACCGACTATATACGAATTTATCATAACTTATAGGGAGTTGATAAATATGATATTATTTGTAAAAGTCACTGGGTATACAGTGTTCTAATCTATTTGTATTTTTTTCTAAATGTAAACTTGCTTTTGATTTTTTTTAAAAAAGGAGGTTATGTCCATCCGTATTTGACAATTTGCTCAATATGAGCTTTTAAAGTAATTGTTGTTGAATATTAACCATCATCCAAATTAGAGGAGAAATATGAAGATTAATGTTAGAAAAACCCTTGAAAACACTGTAACTGTGCCTGATGAATTCCCATTTTACGTTGAAGAGCTCACTTCATCTGATGAAATGCCAACCCTCCTTGGTCTTGCAGATGAAAAATACACCTATAGTGAAATGGACGATGAATTTTTTGATTTCGTATCAAGAAAAATCAATGGTGATGGAGTCTACATCAGATTAATCCACATCATTGTTAAAGAAACTGATGCTGATTGCATCACCTTGGAGATTGAAAGCGGGTTGAGAAAAACCATCATCAAGACAGATATTCGGGATTTGGAAGAGGTCACCGATATCGGCATCAAGATCCATGGTGACAGCATTAGTGTTGGAACTACCGTTTATTCCTCAAAACCTCACTTTGAAAGGATAGATGAAAATGAATTTCTCTCTTGGATAAGTGATGAAATGATTGAAGATTTAATCTTTTTCGATTAAATCTTTTTTATAGGCTGATTTAGTATTAAAGATTTTAATTTGTTTATTTGTATTGTGTTTGTAAACTATTTTTTGTTATGAATATGGAGGGAGATATAATGGAAAAATGTCCAAACTGTAAAAACAGCCTTTGTGTAAACCCATATTTTACACAAACCTTGAACTTTTTAGATTTGATGATTGAATCTAATTTGTTTGAATTGGAATCTAGTGAAGAGTACCTGCTGATGGAATTCATCTTAAGCGAGGATTTCATCAAAAGACACAAAAAACCAAGAACAATACCATCTAAAGTGCCAAGGAGATTGCCGAGACAAATCTCCAATAACATTATATATGGAGCTAGTGAAGAAAACTTCATTGAATACAGCGGAGCCATATCAGTAACTTGCAAAAATTCTGAATTCGTTTTTGAATATGCGGATGAGGATTTGGAGTATTTGGATAATTAATATCCAGTGTAAAAATCTTATTCCGTAAATTATTTGTAAACTAAACTCACTGCAGGAAAATGTAATGTGTGGCACTAAGAATAATCTGGGGCCACACAATCATTAATGGAGATTTTAATGTTTTGTGTTTCTATTGGCCAAGAGGTTATATCTGTATGAATGGACAATGGAATGGACGCAATGGGATAACGGTGAAGAAGGAGCAACATATCATAAGTATCCTGTAAGCAATGATGTTGAAATCCAAAAAGTAGAAGTTCAATTAAATATAAAATAAGAAAAATTAAAGATGAGAAAAGTTCTTCCTATTAAAGTAAACTAACGCTGTGATCGATGTTATATTAACTAACGGGAAGAACTAATTTATAATTGATTGTTTCTCATATTTAAATGTTTAGTTTTTTTTCAATGCTGTTAAGCCGTGAAATTGATTTTTCTAAAAAAATCATGGCTGATTATTTCTTTAAAATCACAATAGTCATGTCATCAAATTGTTCTTGATTCTGTGTGAATTTGTGTATATCTTTCAGCAAATTATTTATTGGATTGTCATGTGATGTATTTTTGTTAAAAAAGTCAATAAGTCTTTTTTCACCGTATA
The DNA here is from genome assembly GCA_902771225.1 of uncultured Methanobrevibacter sp. GTDB lineage: Archaea > Methanobacteriota > Methanobacteria > Methanobacteriales > Methanobacteriaceae > Methanocatella. The sequence continues at coordinate 9,818 of CACXWH010000060.1, forward strand.
TTTCGTTATCTTTATTAAATGCATCAGTAATTCCATCAGTGTATAAAATTATTTCATCGATAAAGTCTATCTCTTGAGATACAAATTCAAAATCTTCTAAAATGCCTAATACGATACCTTTATTTTCATCTAAAAATTCATATTTATTGTCCTTTTTAATCAGTGGAGCATCATGTCCTGCATTTGAGAATGTTAAAATATTTGTATTCTTGTTATAGATTCCTAACCATAATGTAATAAACATTGTTTCGCTGTTTTTCTGGAATATGTGATTGTTAACCCTGCTCAATATTGTTGATGGATCTTTTTCATGTTGTAATAATTCTTTGATTAATGTTTGTGTGGTTGTTGCAAGTAATGCTGCAGGCACACCTTTTCCTGAAGCGTCTCCAATCACGATAGCTAAATTTTCATCATCTGTTTCGTAATAATCATAAAAGTCTCCACCTACTTCCTTTGCAGGTTTTGAGTATCCAAATACGTTATAGGATTTATTTTTGATTGGTTCTGTCGGTAGATTTGACTGCTGGATTCTCTTTGCAATATCCAGTTCTGCTTTCATCTTTTCCCTTTCACTTTCAATTTCCTGTATGTTTTCAATATAGTTGTTATTGGAGATAATCAGATCTGAGTAATTACGTGCTAACGTTCCGACTTCGTCCTTTTCATTGAGATATGGGGAATATATCTCAAGCAATCCTTCGGTTTCTATTTTCTGATTTTTATGGATGAATCCTTTTACTTTTGATAATGATTGTATTGGATTAATCAATTTATTTTCTATATATCTCAAGACCGCTGTTGAAGGCAGGAAAAATATTAGGAAATATATGTCTGCGCTCAGTATTATCATCAATTCTGATTCATTATCCAGTATCTCATTTTCAAGAAGTATGGTGTCTAATGAAATCCATAAAACTATTGCGAAAAGAGTTATTACTGCAGTTATAAGGAATATATTCATAATTTTTTCGGATGTTGTCTTGTCTGGAATTGATATTTTGCGAGATAGTGGTTTTGTTAAAATGATAGTTAGTAAAATAGTTAAAACGGTAAATTCTACTGATATATTAGATATACATTCATTAAAGATAAGTTCATCTGTACCAAATATAAATGTTAAAATTATAAGGGCTATAAAAGTTATTTTATAGAATAGCTGATGATGTGGCTTTGATAATTTTGGAAGGCAGAAATAATTCCATTTTCTTGCAATCCAAATACCGATTATACTATATAAAAATCCGAAATTGAAATAACTGAAAAAGTATTTGTAATCAATATATGTTCCTGAAACTGAATCAAGTAATATGATTGATTCTGGCTTTAATATGGAGAATATAAGTGCTGTAACAAGAAGTATGCCTAAAAATTTAATCAGACTAAATGAATTTATTAATATTGGCGGATTAATTTCTTCTTTATAGAATTTGCTGTACCATAATTTATATGATAAATAAGAGACTGCAAAGCTGATGAATCCTGATATTAGAGGAACCGGTAGGGGAGAACCTTTTATGATGTTGCATGTTATGTCTCCCAAAGCTGCACCTATTGCCCCATATGGTCCAAGCAGTAATCCTGAGGCAAATATCAATCCCATATGCGGATTCAATCCATCACCATAAAGGTTATGTGGGACTGTGATACTGTAATATCCCAATTCTATTATTACCATTAAAATAAATGGAATAGCTATTTTTGATAATTTAGATTTCATTATTTTCACTTTTCACTTATTATTCGGATTATCAATTCGTTTATATCATGGATTAGTCTAATTTTTGCATTCTATTCTTCATATTTCTTTTTTTTCAAATCTTGAAGTAATCGTATCGATATGCCTTCCAATAATCATTGTTAGTTCTTTTCCATTATAATATTTAACAATGTTTATAAATATCCACTTGTTATTTTATTTGTTAAAAAGTAATATTAAAGTTTTTTTTAATATTGGGTTAGGTTGAAAATCCCAGTTCATTAGAAATTGTTATCAAAATATTCTTTTAATAAGTAATTTGATATATATCCAACGGTCAATCCCCAGAATATTAAAAGAAATGGTCTTTTTCCAAAATAAGATGAATAATATGGACCTAATAATATTGAAGCAATAAAACCCTCAAGAAGAGCCAGTGTCAAACCGACAAGTATTCCGTAAATCATTCCGTGTAATGGGGTGTCCTGGCGAGGTGCAAAAATGATGACTGCAATTGTCAGTGCGGTATAGAATGCAAAGGGATAATATGGCATGCCATAGCCGGATACATAATCTATTATCATGATTAGAATAAATGACAGACCAATTGATATGAGGACGGCTGTTAAATAATGTGTTAAAAAATCGTTTATATCGAAATTTGACTTTTGTTCTGTTTTTTTGTGTTTGAATCCACATTTGGTACAGAACAGCGAACCTTCAGGAAGGGGACTTCCACATTTGCCGCAGTATCTTTGAAGCTGTGTTTTATGACCGCATTTTGGACAGAAATTCAAATCATCATCAATTTCATATCCGCAGTTTGGGCATGCACTGTTCATTGGATTTCCACATTTGGAACAGAATTTTGTTTGAGTCTTGCTTTCAAAACCGCATCTACTACATTTAACCATTTTACTCACAGTGTTATTTTATCTATCTTCTTATTTAAAATCATTTGATTGTAAAGCGTTTTTTTAATGATTCCTATTTAAATAATGGAATAAATGTTAAATATAACTTTTTTGACAAATAATCTATCATGAATGGGGGTAATATGATAATTTTAATATTATTCATCGGTCAAATCACTATTTCAACAGCAAATGGACAAAATTCAACAGATGATAATCGTCTCATCAATATCTCTTTTTTTTAAGGTCATTTCTGTTTAAAAAATTAATCAAATCACTTTTTTACATAAACTATATTAACTAAAATGCAATACTATATAAATATATGGTGTTGTTATGAATTTTAAAAATATAGTACTGGTAATACTAATAATTTTGATTTTTGCAGGCACATTCATGTTTTTAATGGCACATCAGGCACATCCGAAAGATGCTTCAAAAATCATGATGACAAGTTCTGATAATTTAACCGAAGGAGACAATATTACAGTTAAATTAACAGATGCAAATAACACTCCACTTGCAAATCAGGTCTTAAATTTTTCTATTGTCAGTGAATCAAAAGGATCTGTTCAAAAATCATTCACTACAGACAGCAACGGCGCGATTACTTTTATAACAAACAATTCAACAACTGGAAATTGTGCAATAATGGTCAAGTATGGGGGAAATGAAAAATTCAACGGATGCAACTTCACTGAAAACGTAAACATCAATAAGAAAGTAATAATTCCAATAAAAACAAATTCAACATTTATTTTGGGCAATAATACTACTAAAAAAAGTACCAACACCTCAAATAGTCTGTTAAACTATTATCAGGATGATAT
>CACXWH010000061.1 GCA_902771225.1 uncultured Methanobrevibacter sp.
GCGGAAGGTATTACAGCATTCGGAATGTCTTTAAGCGGTAGTGAAGCTATAGTTAATCTAAATGAAATAATTATGAATGATGGTAACTATACTACAGGTATTGCTTCAGCTGTTGGTGATATTACAATTGATAACAATACAATTCTTGCTAATGGATCAAATGTCGGTACTCCTGCAGGTTATGATTCAATGGGCATTGAAACCACTGGTATTCACATTGTAAGTGGAAATGCAACAGTTATTAATAATGAAATTAGAGCAAACAATAAATCTGCAGTTGATTTTAAAGGTGAAGGTGAAGTAACCGATAATAAAATATATGCGGATTTATTAACTGGTGACTTTGCTGTTAATTATATTCAAGGTCTTGGTGTATTAGTTGCTAATAATACTCCTGAAATGGAATTGGATTATAAGTTAACTAATGATACATTCTATATTTACTTTGATGAACAGGGTTGCATAAGAGAACAAATCACTGCAGATAATTTAACTTTCATTGGTGAATTCTCTAATTTAACAAGTATAATTGCGATAAATAAACCGATTAAATTATTAAGTGATAATGCTACTTTGAATAATATTTATATGGCTATTTTTTCCGAAAATGTTACTGTTGACGGATTTAAATTCATTGGTGAAATTTCTCCAATAGCTGTTATTGGTGTGAATAATGTTGAAATCTTGAACAATAACATCATTACCAATGGTTTTAACTATGCTTCTAATGCTCCTATTGGTATTTTAGACTCTAATAATGTTACAATTGAGAATAATACAATTATTTTTGGTGTTGAAACTAATGAAACTCATGAAAATGCTCCTATTCATGTTAAAGGCTCTGACAATATATATATTTTAAATAACACTATTTATGCTTCATTGCCTGCCCGTGCTGTTAATTGGACTAGTGGAACAATTTACTCTCAAGGTGTTTTCTTGGATGGCTGTGATGAAGCAGTTTTAGAATGTAATCATATTGCTGTTATATCCAACAATCAAACAGGTACTTATGATTCTATTTATGCAGTAAATATTAAAGGAAATAATGCAACTCTTATTGGAAACGAAATAGGTGCTGTTGAAGCTCCTTATGGTTATGCGATTCTTATTTCCGGTGTAAACTTCAATATTTATAATAATACGATCTTTGCTGGTGAAAATGGTACTTATGCCTGTGGAATAGAAGTTGACGGTCCTTCAAATGGCATAATTGAGTCTAATACTATTTATGCTCTTGCAAATGAATCTGCTTATGGTATCTATACTAATGGTTGGACTGGCGATGTAAGAACCGAAATTATTAATAATTACGTTTATGTTAATTCCAGCTCTCCGTTTGCAATGTCATTAAGTGGTAGTGAATCTTTAGTTGAAAGCAATAATATCACTGTTAACGGTAACTACACTACAGGTATTGCATCTACTGTTGATGACATGATTATTGCTAACAATATAATTCTTGCTAACGGATCAAATGTAGGTACTCCTGCAGGTTATGATGTTATGGGCATTGAAACTACTGGTGTTCACATTGTTGGTGGAGATGCTATTGTTGTTAACAATAATATCACTACTACTGGTGAATTTGCTGTAGACTTTAAAGGAACTGGTAAAGTAGTTGATAATTATTTGGTTGGTAGTAAGTATACTGGTGATGCTAGTGTTAACTACACTTGGGGTCAAGAGGTTGTTGTTGAAGATAACGTTCCTGCAATGGAAAGGGCGGTTATTTCTGCTGAAAATATTGAAATGTATTATAAAGATGGTACTAGATATGTTGCCGTATTGACTGACCAAAAAGGAACTCCATTATCAAATAAAACTGTTATTTTAACAGTTAACGATGTTCCATATACAAGAATTACTGATGAAAACGGTACTGTTTCATTAGCTATTAATTTAAACAGTGGTAATTATAATGCATCTGCTTTATATTTGGGTGATGATATTTACTCTAGTGCAGATATTGATAATAATATTACTGTTTTAACTACCGTATTCGGTGAAAATCTTGTTAAAGTATTTAAAAATGAATCACAGTACTATGCTACTTTCTTAGATATTGCCGGAAACCCATTAGTTGACGGTACTCAAGTAGAATTCAACATTAATGGTGTAATGTATAAACGTAATGTAGAAGGTGGTGAAGGAAAAGCTAAATTGAATATTAACTTGCCACAAGGCGAATATGTTATTACTGCAACTAACCCTTTAACTAATGAAATGGCTTCTAATAACATCACTGTTTTAGCTACCATTCAAAACAACAAGGATTTGGTGAAATACTATAAAAATGAATCCCAATATGTTGTTACCTTAATTGATGATAAGGGTAATCCTGTTGGTGCTGGCGAAGATGTAATATTCAACGTCAATGGTATATTCTACACCCGTCAAACCAACGAATCAGGTCAAGCTAAATTAAACATCAATTTACCACAAGGCAATTATACAATTACTGCTGAGTACAGAGGATGTAGAGTATCAAATAATATTGAAGTATTGCCTGTTTTAAGAGCAGAAAATTTAACTATAAAGTATGGTGAGTCCGATCAGTTCATTGCATACTTGGTTGATGGTCAAGGTAGACCTTACCAGGGCCAAACTGTATTTTTCAACATAAATGGCGTGCTATACAATAGAACTACAGATTATGATGGTCGTGGTATACTCAATATTAAATTAGGTGCTGCTGTAGCTTCTTACCCTATTACTTCCAGTTTTAATGGTTGTAATATTTTAAATAGAATTGATATCATACCTTAAGAGGTTTAAAACCTCTTAATTTTTTATTTTTTAAAATTAGAAATTTTTTTTAAGATATTCTAGACTTTTTTTAATGGAATCTTTATTATTCACTTCAATCATGTAGATGCCATCATAATTTTTATCTTCAAAAGTATTGATGATGTCTTTAAATTGAATATTGCCTTCGCCTAATGATAGGTGTGTATCATCATCACCCATATTATCGTGGATATGTATGTGTTTAATTGAATCAAAATACATTTCATTTTCAGGAATTTTGGAATGGTAGGCATGGCCAATGTCTAAAGTCATTCCCATATCAAATTCAACAAGGATTTCATTTAATTTGGTCATGTCCTGATAAATCATACTTTCAAAATTAGGCATATTCTCAATTGTGGTATCTACACCCAAATCCTTACTGTATTCACCCAATTTCTTAATTGATTCATTGGCAACAGGATAAATTTTTTCTGGGGTTTCTTTAAGTAAAAATGGGACTAAACCCGGATGGACGACAACAACGCTAGCATCAATCTTATTGGCTAAATCGATTGAATCTTTAATTTGCTCAATGGAAACATTTCTGCTTTTGGTTGAAAGGGATGCAATATTAACATCTAAAAAAGGGGCATGAATGGTATATTTCAAATCAAAACTACTTAAAACATCTAAATCAATATTTTCATTTGGGTATTGATGTAATAATTCGATATATTCAATGCCTAAGCTTTCTATGAATTCTAAACTACTTTTTAAACTATCATTAAATGTTGCTAATGTTGATGCGCCAATTTTCATTTTAATCACTTTCTAACAGCAGTTATTTCTAATCCCATTTCAATTGCTTCAATTATATAATCAGATAAGTCTATGCCCTTTCGAATTCTAATTTCACCTTTTTTTGAGGTTGTTGCAGTAAGCAGATATTCTCCACCTATCAAAATGTCAAAATTAGATCTTCCATTTTCACGACCCAAATCCAGAATCAACTGTTTTTTAGTATGAATTATGTCGATTTCAAAAGGAGTTTTATCATATGAATCTTCAATCACTTCAACACCTAATGAAATTCCGATTTTTTCTTCAATTTCAGCTATTCTTTTGCCGTTTTTACCAATTATTTTAGGAACCAAATCATCTGGAATGTAGATATTTGCCCTCTCAGGAGATATTACTTCAACATCTACTTTTGCCTTTTTAGGTAAAAATCTTTTGATTCGTCTTAAAATTTCTTTCTCTGCAATAATGTCCACTGACGATTTATCCTCAGAATTTGAAGGACTGTTCACTAAATCCAAATCCATCACTATTGTCTGTTCGCCATATGTGTAAATTTCATTTTTAAGCTCACCAGTTTCAAAATCCCTAACTTCAATAACTGGCCTTGCAAGATCTGCTTCTTTCATCCCGCTCGGTACTTTTACAGTCATTTTTGTTTCATAAACACTTTTAACCTCACCATCTTCGATATAAATACTTGTATCGACAATAGATGGGATAACACCAAGCTCCACTCTTGAAGATATTCTTTGAATTGCGTCAATAGGTCTTGTTGCATGCACAACACCAATCATTCCGACTCCAGCTAAACGCATATCTGCAAAGATATTGAAGTCATGATTTTTTCTAAGTTCATCATAGATGGTGTAATCCGGCCTTACTAATAACAGCACATCTGCTGTATTTTCCATACTGCCTTCAAGAGGAGCATATTGTGTAATTTCATCTGGAAGCTGCAAATCTCTTGGAGATTCCATTGTCTTAACAATTTTGTTCAGTTTACCTGAATAATATTTGGCAATAGCCTGTACAAATGTAGATTTACCTGCTCCTGGCGAACCGGAAATTAGAATACCCTCCGCATTATTGTTAATCCTATCCATTAACTTGGAACTTAAATGATATTCGTCCAAATTAATATCTGCAACAGGTCTAACTGCAGTTATTTCAATTGCTTCTGAAAAAGGAGGTCTTGCAATAGAAATCCTATATTCTCTTGATTGTACAACAAAAGAACCTTCTTTTACAGATTCCAAATAGGTTTTAGAATCGCTTCTTGCTTTATCTATAATTTCGTCAATAAGCTCCTGAAGCATTGAATGATTAAAAACTTCATCAGATAATTTAATAAATTTGATGTGTCCCGGTGTTCCTTTTTTAGCCATCGGACATACATTTTCCTTTAAATGAACAGACATGGTCTCATCATCAAAGAACTTTGATATTGTCAATGTCTTTTCAATATATTTTTGTTCATAGTAATAAACAGGAATTCCTTGAGCTTTAGCAGTTTCTGCTTGAACTTTATCGTTTGTAAGCAATGTTCCAAATTCAGACCTTGCCAAATCCCTAATTAAAGCATCAATTTCTCCGCTTTTAGCATATTTGATATCATAATTTGTAGGTCTTTTTCCTTTAAATGAAACTGAAATTTCTCCTTCTTCCTGTAATTGTTGTAATTTTTGGAGTTCGTTTAACCCGTTAATGCCTTCGCGCCTATCTGCATTTGCTTGATGCTCCAGTTCACATACAACAGCTTCCGGAACGATAATTTCGGGATAATCCAAATTCTCTTTTTCAATAATTTTACTTACAGCTCCAATAATTACTGCACTTGTATCTGGAATTATTGTTTTCATTTAATACACATCATCAGGATTTACAATACGTTTTTGATTAGTTTTCAAGTCTTTTTCTTTTAAATCATCAATGTCTGGTGAGTTTTCAACTTCCAGATTTCTAAAAAAACATGAATAATAGCCTTCGTGACAGGCAGCACCGTTCTGTTTAATTTTAAGTACAATGGCATCCATATCACAATCAACAAGAATTTCTTGAACCTCCTGAAAGTGACCGGAGCTTTCTCCCTTTAACCATTGTTTGTTTCTGGACGTACTCCAGTAATGGGCTTTACCTGTTTCTATGGTTTTTTGCAAAGCTTCCTTATTCATATTGGCAAGCATTAATATCTCACCGGTATCCGCATCCTGTGCTACTGCAGTGATGACTTTCTCGCCATTGATTTCATGTCTAAAATTAATTTCCATGTTTTATTCTCCTTTTAAATAAGTTACAATATTTTCTATAGCGATTAATTCTTGTTCGCCGCTTTCCATATCTTTAATGGTTACTTTCCCTTTTTCCAAGTCATTTTTACCAATAATAATTATTTTAGGGACTTTAATCTTATCAGCGTAGTTCATTAGTTTTTTAAATTTCTTGTTGTTTAAGTCCACATCGCAACGAATACCTGACCTTCTAAGTGTCTGTGTGATTTCATAAGCCTTAAGTCTAACGTCACTGGAAATTGGTGCAATATAAACATCTAAATGTGATTTTGTTTTTTCTTTTTCGGTTAACTCCTCAATCGCGTTCATCAATCTGTCAAAACCTAGGGCAAAACCGGTTGATTCTACTTCTTGTCCGCCAAACACTTTAATTAGACTGTATGTTCCACCACCGCAAACCTGTTTTTGAGCTCCAAGCCCTTCTACATATATTTCAAACACAATTCCTGTGTAATAGTCAAGTCCTCTTGCAACACCCAGATTTAATGTATAGTTGGTCATGTTAAAGCAATCAAGGAGTTCAACTAATTCTTTCAACTGGTTAAATGCTTCTTGTGGTTCTTCATAATCTTTAATCAATTCGTTAACATCATCAAGTATGTTTTTATCCCCAACCAGATCAATTAATTTAAGTAAAATTTGATTTAATTCGTCATTGGAAATGATTGGATTGTCTCCACTTAATGATTCAATCAATAAATCTTTATCTCCTTTGTCGATGACTACCATCAATTCCCTTTGTGTTTTCACATCAACTTCAAAGTGTTTGAATAAACCGCGGATAATACCCAAATGGTTAATGTTAACATCAGCGCCTGTTATTCCAAGTGCTTCAATTGAATCACTGCACATTGCAATGACTTCAGCTTCACCTTGAGGAGATTTGGCTCCAATTAATTCACATCCAAATTGCCAGAATTGTCTGAACCTTCCTTTTTGAGGTCTTTCATATCTAAAACAGCTGCCATAATAATAAAGTTTAATAGGTTTGGTGGCAGTTTTTTCAAGTTCATTTAAATATAATCTAGCAACAGGAGCAGTAATTTCCGGTCTTAATGTTAATTCACGGTCAGATTTGTCTTTAAAATTATATAGCTGATCAACAATTTCTTCTCCTGATTTGGTTGTAAAAAGTTTCAATTCTTCAAATAATGGGGTTTTAATCTCCCTATAACCATAATTCTCAAAAATATGTCTTAAGGTACTTTCTGCTTTTTTTCTCTCTTCCATTTCTTCAAATAAAAAATCTCTTGTACCTCTTGGTCTTGTAAATTCCATATTAGTTCTCCTATTTTATAGTATATTAACTTTTGAAAATTAAAGTTTAAATAATTTTAGTAGCTAATTTTAATATATGGAAATAAAAGGAAGTACAAATGTTGTTGGTTTGATAGGCCATCCTGTTGAACATAGCTTTTCGCCGCCAATGCATAATGCAGCTTTTAAAAAATTAGCTATGGATTATGTTTATACTGCATTTGATGTAAATCCAAAAAATTTGGAGCATGCTATTGCTGGTGCTCAGGCTTTGGGTATTAAAGGTTTTAATGTTACTATTCCTCACAAAATTGAAGTAATGAAATATTTGGATGAAATCGATGATGTGGCTTCATTAATAGGTGCGGTAAATACGATTGATTTTAAAGACTTGAAAGGATATAATACTGATGGAATTGGTGCAATTAAGGCCATTAGCGAAGTTACAAAAATTAAAAATAAGAATGTTTTGATTGCAGGTGCGGGTGGAGCTTCAAGGGCAATATCATTTTATATAGCCGAATATGGTGCTGATAGTTTAGAAATTTTGAATCGAAATGTTGAAAAAGCAGATAAATTGGCTTCTGACATTTCAGATTCCGGATTAATTGATAATGTCAATTCAGATTCAATAAAAAACATGAATTTGGATGATGTGGACATATTAATCAATACAACTCCTGTGGGTATGCATCCTAATGTTAACGATACTCCAATTGCGCTTGCTGGTGATATGCATGAAGAATTGGTGGTTTTTGATGCAGTTTATAATCCTAATGAAACAGGATTATTGAAAGAAGCCATTAAGGCAAATGCAAAACCGGTTTACGGAATAAAGATGTTATTATATCAGGGGGCTGAAAGCTTTAATATATGGACTGGTAAAAAAGCACCGATAGGCGTAATGGAAGATGCATTAGTAAAAACTTTAGGATTATGATAAAATGGATTTTATTTTTGATGTTTCTAGTTTAACTGCTGAAGAAGATGATTTTACAGATTCAAAAAAGGATGTGTTGAAATATTTGAAAATAATTGGTGTAGACACGCGATTTGTATCATACACTCCTCAAAAAATTTATATTAACAATTTAAGGTTCTCAAAGTTTTCAAGAAAAAGACAGGAAACATTCAACAAACAGTATCCAGACATTGAAGTTATAAGAAACTCTCTTTTTCAAAAGATTTGTTCTAAGTCCGCCAGAACATTATCTGACATTGAACCGAACTCAAGGATTTTAATTCCAGAAGATAATTTTATCATTGATATAATTTTAGAACCCTACACCCGCAAATATGGTGTTAAATTAGTTCGAGGCGGAGAATATGACCTAATTGCAAATCCTGTTATTTTGGATGATAGGGTAAATCAAATCTTTTCAACAATATTTTCCGGCGAAGGTTTGAAATTTAATAAAAAAGAAAATGAGATTTATCCCTTAATTAATGTTCCTATAAATTGGATCAATTCGTTTTTAGAAATAGATGGTCAACATAAAATAGAAAATGAAAATAATAATGCATTGGCATCTTCATTTATGGAATTTTTAGATGATGTTGCTCCCCAATATAGGGAAAATGTATTGAAAGCATCGGATTATATTGAAAATAAGTTAAATTCAAAAATATAGATTTAGAGGATACTGTCCTTTAACATAAAATCTTATTGTTTAAAATAAATTCTCCAATAAATTTGATAGATATCCGTCAATGGTAAAATTATTTTTAACTATATTATTATAATCCTGTTCATGATGAAGTGAATGATGTGCAGGAATCATAGAATTTGAATTTGAACTGTTTTCTTCTAATGCAGTATTTATTTCAGAATTCTTTAAATCTTGTGCTGCAACGATAGAAATTGATGATATAACTATTATAATCATTAAAATAACAATTGGTTTAATATCCATTATTTTTCCTCCTCTTTTAATTAAGCTATATTTTCAATCCATTAATTTTCCTAACATATCATATTACAAAGATTACATTTAAAGTTTTTTGAATGTAAGTACTTACTTGCATTTAAATAGGATAAAAACTTGTTAATTTTAAATTAACATTAAATACTATAGAAAAAATAAATTTAAAAGATTTATATGTGTATTATTTTAAAAAATAAAAAATTAGAAGTCAAATAAAGATGCTTGTTTATTTTTTTTCTCTGCAGATTTTTCTTCAACTTCCTCTTTAATAATCTCTTCAGCCATTAATTCTTCTTCAACTTCCGGGTCTTTGATTATTGAATCAATATCATCTTTTTCCTGCTCTTTTTTAACTTCAGGCTCTTTACTTATTAATTCAACTTCATCACGAATATTTTCCTTTTCAACAGTTTCTTCTTGAGGAATTCCTTCAAACATTTGGCTTTGAAGTTCTGCTGCACGTTTGTCACGTTCTTCAATACGCATTTCTTCTTTTTGCTTTTCCATTTTATTGATGACTTTTTTAGGGATAACTTTTTTTCTAAAGCGTTTTATTTCATCCTTTTCTAAATCAAGAAAATCTGAAATTTCCCATGCAAGTTCATCATTTTGAAACATTATTTCCAGATATGGAAACATTGAAATAGCAACGGAATTTGATATATGCATTTTTTCAGACATTTTTTCTGCAATACCATCACGCAAGTTTCTTTTTCCTCTGTTACGTCCCATTAATGTAAATACTGTCGGTGATTTTATTGGTGTGAATTTTTTATAGGTTTCTCTTTTAGCTGAACTTACACCAATGCCCATGAAGTCAGTTGCATATTTCCAGTAGCCATAGTTTCTACTTCTTTGTGCTCTTCCAAAGTATAAATCCGCATTGGATAGGCTTTCATAGGCTTTTTTAAGTTCATTTTTGTTTGTGTATTCGCGCGCAACATTTTCGGCAATGTACTCCATTACCAGTGTTGGCTCTTCATCAACCCTTAGGGCATCTTTAACATGCTTCGGATTTTTGCTTTTTAATGTGGCCATCACTCCGTCGATTATAGTTGACCGGTCATCTTTTGTTGTTACCGTTTCAACGTCTTCCATGGTCAGTTCATGGGATGTATCTGCGATTGCTTGAAAAGTATTTATGGCTGAACGAATATCTCCATTTGCTTTTTTGGATAATAATTTTAAAGCTTCCTTATCGTATTCGATGCCTTCTTTTTTAGCAATATTTTTAAGCATTTTATTGATGGTTGGTCCCCTAATCTTTCCCATTTTAATTACTTGGCATTTTGGTTTAATGGATTGTAATCTTTTGGAGTAGAAATCGTTGGCTATTAATATTAAAGGATGCTTGGATGTTTTAATGATTTCTCCAATAGCTCTTACTCCGCCACGGTCGTTTGTTCCGTGAATACCATCTACTTCATCCATAATGATTAATTTATATTCATCGCCGAACAGTGATTTTGATGATGAAGACTCTCCAATGGTTTTTTTAATAATGTCCTGGGAACGTTTATCACTTGCATTCAGCTCAATATACTCTGAAAATTCTCCAGCTATTGCTTGGGCAAATGTTGTTTTTCCGATTCCTGGAGGTCCAACTAAAAGTAGAGGTTGCTGGGCTTCACCATTTTTCCAGTTTTCAACCCAAGATTCTATTATTTTTTTCTCTTTATTATTACCTAATATCTCTTTTAGGGTTTTTGGCCGGTATTTATCTGTCCATAGCATTTGAATACCTTTATAAGAATTTTGTTAAAAGAGCTTCGAGTTGTATTCTTGGGTTTGACCCTTCTCTTATTCTAAAGTCGCAATTGGCTATTGCTTCGATTATATCGATATAAAAATCAGGATCCATTTTTCCTTCAATAACTCTTCTGGATACTTCCTGATATATCTGAGAAACCATATCCTCTCCGCTGGTTCCCTGCAATACCATGGTTTCATGTAAAAGTTTTCTTGAACCCATAAAGTCTCCGGTTAATGCTTTTGTAATCATGTCAGATACATCTTGAGGTTTTGATTTTGAAACAACTTCATACACACTATCCTCTGTAATGTTTTCTCCTTCGGAAGCTGTTGCTTGCAGAATGTTAACTGCTTTACGCATATCTCCTTCTGCATAATATACAATTGTTTCAATACCTTTTTCATCAAAATCAAAGTTTTCTTCATTGCATATGAATTTTAATCTTTCTTCAATGTCTTCTCCCTTAATTGGTGCGAATCTAAATATTGCACATCTTGATTGGATTGGATCAATGATTTTTGATGAATAATTACAGGATAGGATAAATGATGCTGTTTTTGTATACATTTCCATTTCACGTCTTAAAGCATGTTGAGCATCCTTTGTCATGTTGTCTACTTCATCTAGAAATATTATTCTAAACGGGGCCCCTACAGGTTTTAATCTACAGAAATTCTTGATATCATTTCTTACTGTGTCAATTCCCCGTGCATCTGAAGCGTTTAATTCTAGAAAATTTTGTCTCCAGTATTCTCCAAGAATTGATTTAACTAATGCTAGTGCTGTTGTAGTTTTTCCAACACCTGCCGGTCCTGTAAACATTAAATTTGGCATACTTTCTTCGCCAACATACTTTTTAAGTCTATTTATAATATGTTCTTGGCCTACAATGTCATCTAGGCTATGTGGTCTATATTTTTCTACCCAAGGTCCACTCATTAAATCACCATGATTTTGTAATATTAAAATATTTGTTGGTTGGTTAATAATTAATTTGTGGTAGTGTTTGAGAAGTATTAATTTTTGTGAAAAAAATAAAAAGTTTTGTCCAAAAATCCTGTTTTTACAAACAATTGATTTTCAGACAATATTTAAATTTATTATCTATTTAAGAATTGATATGGGATATATCCGTGGGATATATCCGTTTTCAGCTCTATCTGCAACAGTATATGGATACATTTTAAATTGAACATCCTTATTTGATATTGAATATCCATTATATTCAATTTCTATTGTGTTGTATTGATTGATGCGGATGCCTTCAAATCCGGCTATTCCGTTTTCGTCTGTTTTAACGTCAACCTTTTCGTTTACATATCTGAATGTTACAGTCTGGTTTGGGCATGGATTTCCGTTGCCGTCAAGTACACATACCTCATATTTTTTGTTTTTGTCTGAGTTTATTGTAACATTGTTTTCATGCAGATCAATCAATGTAGGCAATACTGTTATTTTGTTATTTACATTATATTCTGAATTCTTTGTAGTTATTTCATATTCTCCAGGCTTTAAGTTAATGCCAATACTTGCTTCACCGTTGTTATTTGTTGTTCTTTTGTATTCAACTCCATTTATAATGAATATTATTTCCTTGTTTGCTTGAGGATTATAGTTTGAATCAACTAGTTTTGCACTGAATCTTGAAGCATTTTTATAATATTTAGTCAAATCTGCGGTAAACAGATATGGAGTTACAATTATCGTATTGCTTACTTTACACTTGTCATATGGATTTTCGGTTGTTATTATGTATGTTCCAGGTATTAAATTAATATTCAACTTTGTTTTTCCATTGCTGTCTGTGGTACGTTTATAGAATACGCCGTTGATATTAAATGTCAGATTGGTATCTGCCAACGGGCTTCCGTCAGTTTTCAATGCTTCCACATAGAATTGTGAATCGTTTTTAAATATTTTAATCAAATCTTTGGAAATGATTGTAGGCAGTACTTTTATTGTATTGCTTATTTTTGATCCGTCATTCGGATTTTCAGCAGTAATTGTATATGTTCCGTGAGGTAGATTGATATTTAGTGTAGCAGTACCGTTTTCATTGGTTGTACGATTATAGAATACTCCATTAATGTTTAATTTCACGCTCTGGTTAGCCAATGCATTACCTTTGTTGTCGGTTATGTTTACATTGTATTGTGTTTTGTTTCTGTAAAGTTTTGTAATGTCCTGACCGATTATCGTTGGTAAAATTGTAATATTTGCATGGGTTAGATTTCCTGCTGTTGAAAGTGACCCGGTATAGAGTGCTACAATGTTATATTTTCCCGGATTCAAATTTAGTTTGATTGACGCACTTCCATTTTCATCAGTGTTTCTTAAATAACTAACACCATTAATCTCAAAGCA
>CACXWH010000062.1 GCA_902771225.1 uncultured Methanobrevibacter sp.
TATACCATTTACATTTGTTACTATAAAAAGGTTCGCATTAAAAATATGTGCAACATATGCTGCAATAGAATCTGAAGTAACATCCCATGAGCATTCAAATGGATCTTCTTTTTTTAAAAAATCCGACACAACAAAAATTGGTGTAAAACCTTCATCTGAAATTTCATTTATTTCATCAATTGAAAATGCCAGTTTAGTAGAATCCACCTTATCATTCACCAATTTGGCAATAATATCCATACAATCTATCGCCGTGAAATGAGTTACCTCGGAAGAAAAATTTTGAGTAGAGTCATATTTGCGAATAAGATTAGCAAACTCACCGCCACCCAAAATAATTAATGAATTGGTGTTGTTTAATTGTTTAGCAAGTTCTATTGCATAATCTGGAAATAAACTTCCCCCTATTTTTACAACCTGTTTTATGATATTAATCACACCCATGTTTATTTAAAGATAGCTATAATAATATTAATACTTTCATCATAAAAGTTTCAAATCCCCAGTCACTTCGTCAATAATTTCATCTTCATCCGGACCAATTGCCAAAACTGTAACACTTGATGTAGGTATCTGGGTCCTTCCAGCAT
The DNA here is from genome assembly GCA_902771225.1 of uncultured Methanobrevibacter sp. Lineage (GTDB taxonomy): Archaea > Methanobacteriota > Methanobacteria > Methanobacteriales > Methanobacteriaceae > Methanocatella. The sequence continues at coordinate 591 of CACXWH010000062.1, forward strand.
CAACTACAAGATAAGTAGTCAAAGATTTTTCATCTGCCAATTTTTTTAATGCCAATAACTCATCCAAAGTTTTAACTTTACAAATAACCTTAGCATAAGCTTCATTTTCCCATTTTCTAATCTTTTCCTTACTAGAACGCTTATAAGACCCGATAGATCCGTGACAACATTGGGCAGCAATTTTACCTTTACCCATTTTTAAATCTGTTCTTACAACCATTACCTGTTTCATAAAATCACTTTGATTTGGATGATTAATTAATTATATTAATAACGAATTAATATTTAATACTTATGAAAAAAAATATAAATTATCCAAAATAAGCTATTTTTTATTAAAGTTTAAAAATTATTAAATACATAATTTAAATATTAATAATTATTTTTTAATTAAGGAGATAATAATGAGTCGTATTTCAATACTTGACAAGGACAGATGTCAACCAAAAAAATGTGATTATCTTTGTATTAATTACTGTCCGGGTGTTAGAATGGATGAGGACACCATAGTTATTGACGAAGATACTAAAAAACCTTTAATATCAGAGCAATTATGTGAAGGTTGTGGTATTTGTACTAACAGATGCCCATTTGATGCTATAAGTATTATTAACTTACCTGAAGCAGTTGGAGAACCAATCCACAGATTTGGCCAAAATCAATTTGAATTATTTGGACTTCCAAGCTTAGAAGAGGGAACAGTACTTGGACTTTTAGGACCGAACGGTATTGGTAAATCCACAATAATGAATATCTTATCTGGAAATTTAATTCCAAACTTTGGAGACTTTGAAAATCCTCAAGAAAACTGGGAAAAAGTAATTGAATACTATAAAGGTTCAGCACTGCAAAGTTACTTTTCAAAATTATCAAATGGTGAAATTAAAGCTATTTTAAAACCGCAAATGGTAGACCAACTACCAAAAGTTGTAAAAGGCAAAGTCAAAAATTTACTTGAAAATGTTAATGAAAGAGATAAACTTGAGTATGTTTGCGAGGAATTGCAACTTGAAAATGTTTTAGAAAGAGAAATGGAAAACTTAAGTGGTGGAGAACTTCAAAGAGTTGCAATAGCTGCTACAGTATTGCGTGAAGGCGATTTCTATTACTTTGATGAACCGACATCATGGCTGGATGTATCCCAAAGATTAAATGCCGTAAAAGTAATTAGATCACTTGCAGAAGAAGGAAAAAGTGTTTTAGTAATTGAACACGACCTTGCTACTCTTGATGCATTATCTGATAATGTTCATATATTATACGGTACACCTGGAGGATATGGTGTTGTATCCGGAAGAAAAGGTGTTAGAATAGGTATTAATGCATATATTAATGGATTTTTAACAGAAGAAAACGTGAGAATAAGGAAAAATCCTATCGAATTTACAATAAGACCGCCAACCCCCGAAGATGAAGGGGATGCAATTGCAAGTTATTCCGATATTTCTAAAGATTATGATGGATTTAAATTAAGTGCTGATGCAGGAGATATATTTTATGATGAAATAGTAACTGCATTCGGTTCCAATGGTATTGGTAAAACCACATTTGCAAAAATGTTGGCGGGTGTTGAAAAACCAACTACTGGCGAGGTTGATGAAGAAGCCACAATTGCTTACAAACCACAATACCTAGTAAGCGACTTTGAAGGAAGTGTTAGTGACTTTTTATACATGAATGCACCAAGTTACGGTAGTAAAATCTTTGAAAGTGAAATTATGACCCCATTTGCACTTGAAGATATGCTGGAAAAACAAGTTTCCAAATTAAGTGGTGGAGAATTGCAAAGATTAGCAATAGCTGCAACATTATCAAAAGATGCTGAAATCTATTTGTTCGATGAACCTACCGCATTTTTGGATGTGGAACAAAGGTTAGTTGCTGCAAAGGTCATTCGTAAAATGATTGAAAGTAGAAATGCTGCATCCCTTATTGTAGACCACGATATTGTATTTATTGATTATATTTCAGACAGAGCAATGGTATTTAACGGTACTCCCGGTCTTGAAGGACATGCATCAAAGCCTACTGATTTAAGAACATCAATGAATGAATTTTTGGGAAATCTCAATATTACTTTCAGACGTGATAAAGAAACCAAACGTCCAAGAGTAAATAAACTAGACAGTTACTTGGATCGTGAACAAAAAGAAAAAGGTGAATATTATTACTTATCCGATTAGAAATATCATATATTTCTAATTATTAACCCACCATTAATTTTCCAAATTTTCTATAGCTGTGAAATTAATCTAAATTGATTTCAATTCTTTTAATATGAACCTTTTTAATACTTTTACTGCTTTTTCACCATCATCATCCAATCTTATAGCATCGTTAGGATTTAAATCAAAAGCTTTTACAACATTTTCAGCATCAATGTTTTTAATAACTTCCACATTTTTTTCATTTAAGATTGTTGAAACACAGTCATCACTACATCCTGTGATTGATACAATTTTTGCATCATCCAAAATTGGTGAGCAATTATTCGGTTGAGCAGAATATTCTGTAATGCAAGCTGCAACAATATTGTCATTATCCAGAGCCAGTTCAACAGTAGCTGCTCTTACAACTAAACCTAAAGGACTTAATCCACTACATGATACTAATGCTATTTTTTCATCCATATTATGACCTCTTTTGTTTTATTTCATATCTTCTTTTAACTTTTTCATAACCTCTTTTAAAAAAAGGACAAATTAAAACGCACACACTACAACCTTCTCTGTGAGCTGTGCAAAGTTTTCTTTGAAAGTTTCCATCCTCACCAAATGCATTTTCAGGACACCTCTCATTACAAACTCCACATGTTGAACAGAAATCTTCAACCCATAACATGTCATTTTCACTTTTAAAAGGTAAATTTTCAATAGATGTTTTAATCATAAAAAATCCGATATTTAAAGCTTCTTTAAACATACACATATTGTTTCGAGTTATAACGCAATCATTTGACTGCATGGCTATTGCTCTTAAACTTATTGTATCATCTAAAGGATGTATTAAATCTGCTTTAAAATTATTTTTTCTTAAAAAATCAGCAACTTCGAAAGTTTTTTTCCCAAATTCCTGAAATTCTTCATCTTCTAAAATCGTTTTTTCCCGTGAAGCCTCCATGTTTAAAATATCTTCAGACATCACATATTTCAAAATTAGAATATTATCCCAATCAATATCCCATTCTTTTTTAAAATCTTTAGATAATTTTGAATAACTAACTCCAGCAAATCCCAGATTTAAAATATATTCATTTAAACAATCAAAAAAATCATCAGAAATAGAGTTTAAATGATTGATTGGATTGTCAAATTTATAAAAATTAGGAATAGGGTGATGATATCTGATTCGCATATCATTGACCCTCAATTATTTTTTTCTTAATGCTTCAATAGCTTTCGGGAATTCTACGCAGAAGACTTTAATTTGTTCTGTCGGAATAGAGAAACTAACACGTAAATATCTATCTCCGAATAATTCGGAGGTATATTCACCTTCTCTGGCAAATATTTTACGTTTAAATAAATAATTGGATAATTCTTTAGGATTTATACCTGTACCGGAAATATCAATAGCCATCATATTTGCATCAGATGGATATACTGGTAAAAAGACTCCGTCAACTCCATCAACCATTTCTTTAATTAATTTCTGATTTTCAAATGAAATTTCACGGATTTTATCTTTCCATTCATTTTTAGATTTTAAACCTGCGATTGCACCATACTGAGTTATTATGTTAACACCCAAATCATTAACAACAGCATTTTTAATAACATTTATAATAGGTTTTGATGAAATAACAGCACCTATTCTTAAGCCAGCCATTCCAAATATTTTAGAAAAACTGTAAATTGTTAATGTTTGGCCTGGAGCATAATTTTCAACAAGAAAATGTTTTCTTGCAAAATCCTTATAAGTTACATCATGTAATAAGTATAAATCATTTTCAATAGCAATATGGGCGAATTCTTTTAATTCTTCTTCTGTGTATGAGGAACCTAATGGATTTAATGGGTCGATTAAAATTACCATTTTAGTATTCTCATCCATATTTTCTTTTAATAATTCCGGAGTTAATTTATATCCGCATTCTTCATTATAAATAGGAACATATTTCACATCATTAGCAAAACGATTTGCAAAATCCCCTATAATGAAATAACCCGGATCAGATAAAATTATATTATCATTTGGTTCAAGTAACGCTTGCATACATAAATATAAAGATTCTGTCGCTCCTGCAGTCAATAAAACTTCACAATTATCAAAGCCCAAATCATCTAAAATCAACTGCCTAAGTTCTGAAAAACCTTCTGGAGGGGGATACTTACAGTATTCTTTATCTTTAACACAGCTTGCCATTGCATCAGCTATAATATCATCATGAAGATGGTTAGTATTTTGACCCATCCAAATCATATCTTTATCCATGAAAACATCTTCAAAAAAATCATTTGAAGATTCATATCCCTCTGGAGGTACCCTTTCAGTCTTTTTAAATTTTTTCTTAGGGTGTTTTATATCTTTCATAATAATCACATGTAACTTATAAAATAGATTTTATTTTATGTTATTTATAAAATTAATGCTAACTAATTCCGCGAGAAGTGATTCGGAAAACTGCTTGCCGACCTTCACCAATACTCCGATGGCGTTTTAAAGTAGCTATTCTTTGATTTGTTTCTTCACCACGTTCCAATTGAATTATAACTTTACTCCAGTATTGAAGAACCATACCTCCAACAGCCCGAATATCGTTATTTCCTTCATCATCAAAAGCATTATAGATTTGATTTGTTACAATAACAGCAATATCGAAAGATCTGGCTATTTTTGATAACATGCCCATTTGTTTACCTAATTCTTTATTTAGTCTTGATGATTTCATACTATCTACACGATATAGGGCAACTGCCGAATCCAATATAAATATATCTGTATCTGTATGATTTTTTCTAAGCCATAATTCAATAGCGGCGATGTTTTCTCCCTGTTCTTGAAAAGTAGTTGGTTCAAAAACCATTATATTATTAGCAACTTCATTAAAATCACTACCTGCAATTTGTTTAATCCGATCTATTGAAATTCCGCCTTCAGTATCCATATAAATAGCTTTTTTACCATTTTTAGCCACATTAACTGCTAAAGATAAAGCCAAATTACTTTTTCCAGAACTAGGTGGGCCAAAAATCTGAGTTACAGTGCCTTTTTCAAAACCGCCATTTAATAGATTATCAATACTTGAATTTGTTGGAATTTTAAGATTATCTTCGAAATTAGCTAATACTTTCATAATATTTCATTTGTTTTTCTAAAATATATACATAATGAAGTATTGTTAATAGGTAAAAAAATGCTTGAAAGCACAAATATTTTAAGAAAACCCAAAAAATATGGAGAAATGGATTTTATAATATGAAAGCATTACCTTCGTATAAATGTTGGTTGAGCAGTTGTTAAATCGATAATCGTTGATGCTTTATTTGATTTTAAAGGCCCAACATCAATCACCAAATCAACATCACAGCCCAGTTGATTTAAAATATCCTCAGGAGCGGATAATACTTCCTCATCCGTTAAATTAGCACTTGTTGTAGTTATTGGAAATAAACTGGCCAATTTACATGCAATCTCATTTTTAGGTACCCTAACACCCACATGAGTTAATCCTCCAGTTACAACTCTTGGAACAACAGGAGTTTTATTTAAAATAAATGTATAAGGACCGGGCAAATATTTTTCAATAGTATCTTTTTGATAAATAGAGAATTGTGCAATCAATTCTATTGCTTCGGTATCAGAAACCAAAACTGATAATGGTTTTAAAAAACTTCTTTGTTTAATTTTAAAAATATTCCTAACTGCTTTATTATCAAATATATTAGCACCCAAACCATAAACTGTATCTGTAGGATATATAATAACTCCACCATTAGCCAAAACATCAATAGCCTCATTTATTATATTTTCATCAGGTGCAAAATTGTCTGTTTTTAATATTCGCATTTTAATTATCCATGAATTTTAAATAAATATATATGATAATTTGTTTATATATTTAAGTATGCTTGAAAGTTTAAGACCCTTATTAACAAAAATATTAAACCCGCTTGCTCGGAATCTAAATATTAATCCGAATGTTGTAACTGTAATTTCGCCATTTATCGCAGTTTTGGCGGCATATGGCTTTGCAAATCATTTATTAATTCTTGGTTGTATTGCTATTTTACTATCAGGACTTTTAGATGTTGTTGATGGTGCTGTTGCAAGATATCATAATAGGTCTTCAAAATTCGGAGCATTTCTTGATTCGACTATGGACCGCTTTGCAGATGCCATCATATATATTGGTATTATATTCGGAGGATACTGTGATTGGTTTATTGGGGTTTTAGCAATTCATTCTGCAATAACTGTTAGTTATGTTCGAGCCAGAGCAGAATCACAAGGTGTAGAATGTAATGTTGGAATAGCTGAAAGAGCTGTCCGCATGATTATCCTAATGATTGGAGCCCTAATTGGTTACTTTACACAACCAATTTACTTTACATATACGATTATTATCTTAGTGGTTTTATCATATATTACTGTTGGACAAAGAATATATCATGTTTGGAAGGCATTAAAATGAGAGATTTGGAAAGTGCAGAAAAAATAGCTAAAGATATTAAAAAATTAGAGAGAAATTTAAACCAAGTATCCCACATTGAATTTGTAGAAAAAGAAAAAGAAGTTTATGATAGGGCTATAGACTATTGGAATGATTCTAAATATTATCTTGAAAAAAAAGATATGAGAACTGCTTTTGGTTGCATTGAATACAGTCACGGTTTACTGGATGCACTTAGAATAATCCATGATACTATTGACGATTATTGAGGGCTATTTTTAATTAGTTTAAATGATTATCATCAAGAACATCAAATGCAAGAGCATTCTAATAATCAAAGGATATGCCAAGCAAGCAAATTATTTGAATTAATTAGTACATATACCATTACCATTGGCATAACACACTTCAAATTATCTACTACTTTTAGTAAAATTTGTTTCATATAAAAATTGTAAAAGAATATTCTTTTATCAAATTATCTTAAAAATTGATTAAAATTTTTAATATGGATAATCCCCTTTTTCTTCATACTCCTTTTTTAACCATGCTTTGAAGATAGAATCATATATTTGATATTTTTCATTATTCAATTCTATTAATATTTTATTCTGCAATGTTTTTAATGATGCTCCAATAGCTCCGCTTTTCACACCCAATTTATTTGCTATTTCAATTTGTTAAACATTTTATATAAATGTAATATAAATTTTATTATAATGAAAAAAACACACTCACCACCATATAATGGAAATTACATCATGATGAAAAAAACACACACCCCATTACATTAAAAAAAAATTAAATCATCAATCCAATTACATTATAATAACTTATTTTGTGAATCAATATATGAAGGTTCATTAATTTCCTTAATAACATCACTCTTTAACGTCCCCAATCAGCAAGGGTGAACCCAGATTATGTAACTTCAGGTTATTTTTAACCAGCTCCATGTTACTGTTGACATAATAATAACGAAATTGTCAAATACCTGGTAAAAATTGTTTTAAAAAAAAATAGTTACTATTTAAAGTAACTTACAAGTTTTTATTGAAAAATTCTGCAATCTTTTCAAATGGGATTACATCAGTTTTATAATACAAATCAGTGTGAACTGCATCAGGAATAATCATTAACTCCTTATTGTCCCCGGTCAATTTAGCAAACTCATCTTCTGAGAAATATTTGGAATGTGCATTTTCCCCATGAATCATTAAAATTGGCGTTCTGATTTCATCAGAATATGCTATAATAGGCTGAGATATGAATGACATACATCCTATTACATTCCATCCATCATTTGAACCAGGAGACCTTGGATGATATCCTAAAGGTTCAATGTAAAAGTCATGATAATCCTTTACAAATTGTGGCAAGTCATCTGTCACCTCTTTAATAACACCTCCGGCTTTTGCATATTCACCGTTCTTAAAGTCTTCCGTTCTTTGATTGTTTAATGCGACTTTCATTTCATATCTTGCATCAGCATTATCATCAGCATCATAATATCCCTTTGCAGTAATACGGGTCATATTATACATTGTTGAGGTAACTGTTGCTTTTATACGGGTATCAAGAGATGCAGCATTTAGTGCCATTCCTCCCCATCCGCAGATTCCACAAATTCCGACCCTGTCACTGTCAACATCATCTGATGTGACAAGATAGTCAACTGCAGCCTGAAAATCTTCTGTATTGATGTCCGGAGATGCCATATCACGAGGCTCACCTGAACTTTCACCGGTAAATGACGGATCAAAAGCTATTGTCAAAAATCCCATTTCAGCCAATGTTTGTGCATAAAGACCTGAAACCTGTTCTTTTACAGCACCGAATGGTCCTGCACATGCAATAGCAGGTAATTTGTCCTTAGAATCTTTTGGTTTGTATAAATCTGCAACCAAAGTTATTCCATACCTATTTTTGAATGTTACCTTTTCATGATTTACATTTTCGCTTTTGGGAAAAACCTTATCCCATTCTTTTGTTATCTCAATATTTTCCATAATATCACCTTATTAATTAAATTACTTTAAACTAAACTCCAATGTAACATCATCAGATCCCAGAACTTCTTTTAGCTTATTGGAGTCAACATTATCTATTTTGCCTAATTTTGTATAGCTCCATGAATGGGAACCGTAAAACAAAGATATCTTATCTCCCTGATATAATACAATATCTCCAGGAGCAGTACCAATATTTTCATCACTTGTTGGAAGTGAAAAGCCCAAATTTCCTACTTTTTCAAAACCACCATATTCAGATGCATTAACCGTGACGTTTCCTTTTTTCAATTCTTTAATAAATTCCTGTGTGGCGGAATTGTTTTCCAATTTAACATCAAAAACATTATCATTGATTTTCACTTTAACCGAATCATCAATACTGTCATCCCCACTAACTGCAGTGCAGGAAACTAAACCCAATATAATTATTAAACCAAATTTTTTAATAAAAGACATTGTATCGCCTCAAAATTATAACTTAAGAATACTAATATAAGTTTCTTTAATGAAAATAATCTCTTCATTTGTGTAAAAATCCCCTTCATGAGTATCCAAAGCAAAAATAATCAATTCATATAATACTTTATTTAGTTTCATTCCTTTTGAAGTTAAAAAATATTCAGTTTCATGATTATTAATCTTTTTTTCAATTAGATTGTTTTTTTCCATTGATTTAAGGCATCTTGCAAGAGATTTATTATCCAAATTTGGACGATTATCCTGAAATTGTGAAAAACGCTTTTTTCCTAAAAACAAATCTTTTAAAATGTAAAATGTCCATTTGTTGCTTATGGATTTAATTGCATTACCCACAATGTTTCTTTCAAATTGATTTCCATACAATTTTTCTTCAAGAGCCATGAAAAATTATTTGTTCATTAATATTTTAATATATTATAGTGGCAAAAATGCCACAATCTATAGCACATCAAAAAAAGTAAGGAAAAGAAATTATTTCATTTCCTTTTCCCAAATTCTTATTGTATTAACATTGGCCTTATCAGCCAGTTCTTCCATTGTTTTAATTTCATCATCACTTAATTCAATATTTATTGCATCAGCCGCATCTTCAACATGATGAACCTTTGTTGCTCCAATAATTGGAAGCGTTCCTTTAGCTATTGCCCATGCAATCGGCAATTGTGCAACTTTTGCATCATGATTTTCTGCAATATCCGCAATTGCTTTATTCAGTTCCTCAATTTCAGCTAAACTTTCACAATATGCATTTGCTCTGTCTGATCCTTCAGGGAAAGGATGTATGGTGTCATATTTACCAGATAATGCGCCTTGCTCTAAAACCATGTATGAGAAAAAGATTATATCATTCTCTTTACAGTACTCTAAAATTCCTGAATCTTCAGATGAACGATTGAGCAGACTATAATGGTTTTGAACAGCCCCAAGTTTTAAGCCTGCCTCTTTTAAAATCTCATTTGCCTCTTTGATTTCTGCGAGATTATGGTTTGAAACACCAATCATTTTAATATCATGATTCTTTGCGGTTTCAACCAATTTTTTAGTCCAGTCCGGAGCTCCGACAGGATTGTGAATCCAGAAAATGTCAATATCTTCAACACCCAATATTTTTGCACTGTTTTCATACATTGATGTTACCTCATTTGCCTCAAACATTTCAGCAAGCTGCGGTGTGAATTTGGTTGAAATTACAAAATCTTCACGATTGGAAGTCCTTAAGAATTCTCCTAAAACCTCTTCAGATTTACCCATACCATAGACATATGCAGTATCCCAAAGGTTTAACCCCAATTCCATTGATTTATCATAGATTGGCTTTAAGTCTTCAATTTTATGTTCATTTCCAAAAGTTCCATCGTTACCCCACGCCCAAGCACCAAGGGCAATTTTTGGAAGATTATCTTTTAATGTCATATTTAATTATCTCAATTGATAACTATAAAAAGTTAAAGTGACGGCTATGACACCTAAACATTAAAATAAGACAAAATAGAAATTTTTAAACCATATGACATATTTTGATTTTGAACTTACTCACTGTCCAGTTGAATTGTCCCTTGATATAATCAATAGAAAATGGGTTTTGCAAATTATTTGCGATATGTTCTTTGGAAAAACCCGATTTAGCGAATTTCAAAAGGAAAGACCTGAAATGTCAAACAAGGCATTGTCCAGAAGTTTGAAATTCATGGAAGAACAGGGATTGATTAAAAAGAGTGATGATGAATATTTTCTAACTGATAAAGGTAAATCATTGAATAAAGTCATTTATGATTTAGTTGAATTTACTTTAGACAATAATAAAGAATTATATGATGAAAAAACAATAATAAAAGCAAAAGAAGGGTTTAAAAAACAATTATTAGAATGACTTTTTTGTAAATCAATATAATTAGTTCCTTAACCTCTTTTACAACATCACACACAAGTAATGGTGAAACCGGATTATGCAATTCTTGATTCCTTTTGACCAAATTAATATTTGCATAATAGCAAAATTATCTGCAATTTTTGTGATTTTTGTTTTCATGTATGCCAAAAAGTTTTCACAATGTGAATATTATTTGCATTTTTCAATTCTACCGTTTTAATGTTTGAATCACTTATCAATTTTAGAGCTTTCTTTAATATTTTCTAAATTTATTTTCAATAACTTATAGATGTTTTCTGCACCTACAATTTCCTCATCCGGAACAACCCAATCTGAAGGATATAATATAAATGGTTCTGATTGACTTCCTCCAACTCCACCATGGCTTCCGATTAACTCTTCAAATGCACAAACCTCATCATTTTCAGCATCATAGAAGCTGTTGACCAAAATATCTGGTGTGTATTTAAATGTACTGTTTCTTTTTAAGTGTTTGGCAATATTGTCCCCAAAACCCTCAAGAGGATTTTGTCCCTCTATTTCACCACTATCTAAGTAGTATATTCCGTTTTTTCCAATTGCCATGTCCCCTTTTTGGGAAGACCTAACCAAAATAAAGCCTATGTATTCATTGTTGACAATTTCAGAAATCAGCTGCGGAAACATCTCGTTGATTTCCTCATATGTCAGTCTATGGTGCCATTGGGTCAGATAAATCATTGCAAGATTTCCGGATGCAAGAACAATAACTTCAGATTCCTTCAATTCTTTTTCATCATCTTCCTTGTTTCGATTTTTAAGGAATTTGAACTTATCAGAAAAGGGAACATAAACTTCTGCAAAATGATCTTCGTTTGAAGACATGTTAGCATACATGTTAACGTCAAGGGGCAGTAATGATTTGACAAAATCTTCAAATGATTCACCATACCTCTGTTTGAATGTTGCTCCATTGGTCTGGCCGTGGTCTGATTGTATCACGAATTGGTATTGTCTTGGAGAGTATTTGTTTCAACCAAGAAGACGTTTTATCTGCTTGTCCATTCCCTTGAGGGCAAACCATACATCTTCATCTCTGACTCCTGAATGGTGGGCAATTTCATCGTAACCAAGATATGTGGAATATGCAACGTCAACATCTCCAATCATCATATCCCCAATCAGTGTTTCAGTGTTGATTTCCCTCATGAATATATTGGTTCCGGCTCTTGTAGGAATATATGATATTCCCCGCGAAATCCTCGGTTGTATGTTTATAGTCTTTTACAAAATGTTTTTACCTTTTTTGTAAAATTATTCTTGTGCTGTTATGACTGTTGTCATAAGGATTAACAAGCTATCCCCCGTTGACTTACGAGTTCATAAATATTTTTGTATTGTTGTTTTTTTTTATTTTGAAGAAATTATGCGTATTCCTTCGTTTAATATGTTTATTGATGCGTTAATGTCCCTGTGGTTTATTTTGTTACAATTTGGGCATTTCCATTTTCTCAT
>CACXWH010000063.1 GCA_902771225.1 uncultured Methanobrevibacter sp.
TGATGCTAAAGAAAAAGGATTTGTAGGATTACATATTAAAGTAAGAGCTCCTGGTGGAAATGGACCTAGAAGTCCAGGACCTGGTGCACAAGCTACTATTCGTGCTTTAGCAAGAGCTGGAATTAAAATTGGTAAAATTGAAGATATCACTCCAATTCCTCACGATGGTACTGGAAGACCTGGTGGTAAAAGAGGAAGAAGAGTATAATTGGAAGGGTTTAATATGGAGATAGAAATAAAAAGTCAAAGCGATGATGAAATTGTTTTCATTGTTCGTGATGCAGAAGTACCTTTTATTAATGCTATTAGAAGAACTGCAATGGCTAATGTTCCTAAAATAGCTATTGAGGATGTAAATATTATCAGAAATGATTCAGCAATGTTTAATGAGGTGCTTGCACATAGACTTGGTTTAACTCCTTTAGTTTCTGATTTGGATGCAATTGAAGGTTTATTATTGCCGGAAGATGATGGATGGTTTGAACCTCGGGGTGTTGCATTTAGTTTAAATGAAGTTGGACCTAAAGTAGTTTATTCTAAGGATTTAATATCTTCAGACTCAAAAATTAAACCAGTATACGATACAATTCCTATTGTTAAACTTAAAAAAGATGAAGTACTTAATGTGGAAGCTTATGCAAAAGTAGGTTATGGTAAAAATCATGTAAAATGGATGCCAACTACTGTTTGTGCTTATAAACAATATCCGGAAATTACTTTTAATGATGAAGTGGACATTGATTATGATTGTGCTGATGCATGTCCTAGAGGTGTTTTAAAATCCGATAAAAGGTCTAAAAAGATTAAAATTTTGGATATTGAAAATTGTTCTATGTGTAAAAGTTGTGTAAGATCTTCTATTAACAGGGCTGCTGCAAATGGAGCTCCTGATAAAAGTTACATTAACGTAGGATATCGTGAGAATGATTTCATATTTAGAATTGAAACTGATGGATCAATGCCTCCTAAAGAGGTATTATTAGTTGCTTGTGAAAAATTAGGTGAAAAAGCAGATAAATTTATCAGTTTTAGTGAGAAGGAGGAGTAAATAATGGTTAAGAAAATTATAAAAACTAATCCTAACCTTATTGAACTTATTAATAAACTTAATAAACAATCAAAAAGTGAAGATGCAGCTATTTGGAAAGATGTTGCTGATAGACTTTCAAGGTCAAATAGAAGAACTGCGGAAGTAAACTTATCCAGTATCAATAGATATGCTGTTGCAGATGAAACTATTTTAGTACCTGGTAAAGTTTTATCTAATGGTGAATTAGACAAAAAAGTAAATGTTGTAGCATTAAAATTCTCAGCTAAAGCACAGGAAAAAATTGAAAGTGCAGGTGGAGAATGCATCTCAATTGATGAGATAATCGAAACCAATCCTAAAGGATCAAACATTAGGATCATTGAATAAATAGGGTGTGTTTAAGATGATGATTATTGACGGAGAAGGATGCGTTTTAGGAAGATTAGCTAGTATTACTAGTAAAAATCTTTTAGAAGGCGAAGAAGTAGTAATTCTTAATGCTGAAAAAATTATGTTAAAACAAAGAGTAGACAGGGCAAGTATTTCAAACCCTCGTGATTTAGGTCCTAAATATCCTAGAAGGCCAGATGATATATTTAGAAGAACTGTAAGAGGAATGTTGCCTTTCAAAAAATCAAAAGGTAAAACTGCATACAAAGGTTTAAAAGCATTTGTCGGTGTACCTGCTGAATATGCTGATGCAGAACTTGATACAGTTCCTGAAGCAGAATACAAAAATCTCAAAAAAGGTATCGAATTAGGAGAAATCTCCAAACTTTTAGGAGCTACCTTTTAGATAAATGGATGTGTGATTATGGTTAAAGTTATTCATACAAGTGGAAAACGTAAAACAGCTATTGCTCGTGGTACTATTAAAGAAGGAACCGGTAAAGTTAGAATTAACAGAGTTCCTTTAGAACTTTACTCTCCAGAGCTTGCTAATTTAAAATTACAAGAACCATTAAAATTAGCTGGAGATTTAGCTAATGAAGTGGACATCAACATTCATGTTGTTGGTGGGGGAGTAATGGGCCAAGCAGAAGCTGCACGTATGGTTATTGCAAAAGGACTTGTACAATGGTCACAAGATATGGATTTAAAAGAAAAATTCATTCATTACGACAGAACCATGTTAGTCGGTGACCCAAGACGTTCAGAACCTAAAAAATATGGTGGTCCTGGAGCAAGAGCACGTAAACAAAAAAGTTACAGATAATTTTATTCTGTACTTTTATATTTTATTAAAATTTATAAAAGATGATTTAAATGATTCCTATAAGATGTTTAAGTTGTGGAAAACCTGTATCAGCTTACTTTGATGAATATAATCGTAGACTGGCTGATGGAGAAAAGTCTAAAGATATTTTAGATGATTTAGGTTTAACCAGATACTGTTGTAGAAGAATGTTGATTTCTCATGTAGAAACATGGGAGTAAATTTTACAGGTTGTAGGGATAATTATTAAAAAAATTACTCTTGGTAAAATAAAAACTTTATTGGAAGTAATATTCATGGAAATGGAAGAATTAACAAGGTTTGAACAAGCTAGACTTCTTGGGGCTAGAGCAATTCAAATATCTATGGGTGCTAAACCAAAAGTAGAACTTGGCGACTCCTTAGATCCTATTGATATTGCTTATAAAGAACTTAAAGAAGGAGTTTTACCATTAGATGTTATTAAAAATGAAGATTTGAATAAATAGTAAATCTATTTATTCTAATATAATTTATTAAAAAATAAAAAATACCATAATAACTCTATAAAGAAACTTACTAATTTTTAAGGACTATAGGTTATGTGGTAACAAATCAACTGACACTGAGGTGTTTTTTTTGGATAGTATAATAGAAGATGTCCAAGTTCGCAAAATTCTGGACAGCAGAGGAAACCCAACTGTAGAAGTGGATGTAACTACTTGGAATGGTTTTGGTAGAGCTGCTGCACCTAGTGGAGCGAGTACTGGTTCAAGAGAAGTAGTCTCCTTTCCCGAAGGTGGTGTGGATGTTATCGTAAGTGAAGTGGAAGACTTTATTGCTTCTGAACTTATAGGTATGGATGCGAATGACATTACTACTATCGATGATGTATTAAAAGAAGTGGACGGAACTGAAAACTTGTCAGCTATTGGTGGCAATACAACTGTAGCAGTTTCCATGGCTGTTGCTAAAGCGGCTGCGGCTTCATCCAACATTCCATTATATAGGTATCTGGGAGGAAATTGGGTAAATGAATTACCTTATCCTTTAGGCAATATGATGAATGGCGGAGCTCATGCAGGAATTAACGCACCAGATATTCAAGAATTTTTAGTTGTTCCCATTGGAGCTGAAAATATTGCAGAAGCAATTTTTGCCAATGCTTCAGTCCACAAAAAATTAAAAGGTCTTATCCAATCTAAAGACTCCAATTTCACAGGTGGAAAAGGAGATGAAGGTGGATGGGTACCTAATATTGCTAACGACACTGCTTTAGAAATTCAAGCTAAGGCCTGTGAAGAGGTTGGTGATGAGTTAGGTATAGAAATAAGACCTTCCCTAGATATGGCTGCTTCTGAACTATGGGATTCAGAAAAGCAAAAATATGTTTATGCTCAGGATGGTATTGAAAAAGATACTGGAGAGCAAATTGAATTTGTAAAAGATATTATTGATACTTATAATATGTTTTATGTAGAAGATCCATTTGATGAATCTGATTTCGAAGGATTTTCCCAGTTAACTTCAAAAGTTGGAGATAAATGCCTTATTTGTGGTGATGATTTATTTGTAACAAATAAAAAATTATTATTAAAGGGTATTGAAATGAATGCTGCTAATGCAATTATTATCAAACCTAATCAAATTGGTTCATTATCTGAAACTTATGCAACTGTTAAATTAGCTAAACAGCACAATATCGTTCCGGTAGTATCTCATAGATCAGGTGAAACAACAGATGAAACTATAGCCCATTTGGCTGTTGGTTTTGCTTCTCCTATGATTAAAACTGGTGCTATTGGTGGTGAAAGAATAGCTAAATTAAATGAATTAATACGCATTGAAGAGGAACTTCCAAATCCGAAAATGGGTCAATTTTAATTAAATTGGAGATTATGATATGTCAAAAATAACTATAGATTATTCAAAATGTAGAGGAGATGACTGCGCTGAATGTGCTGATGTCTGTCCTATGGAAGTTTTAGTTCTCAAAGGAGATAAAATAGAAATAGTTGACCCGGATGAATGCAGTTATTGTGAAGTATGTATGGACGTATGTCCTGAAGAATGTGTAAAAGTAGAAGATGATTTTTAAATAAACAATGGAGATATTAAATATGACAAATGAATTATTAATCGAATTAGACAATTACTTAGCAGCTGGTTTACACATCGGAACCCAGCAAAAAACTAGTGACATGGAAAAATACATATTCAGAGTAAGATCTGACGGTTTATATGTATTAGATATTCAAAAAACTGATGAAAGAATCAGACAAATCGCTAAATTATTAGCAAAATACGACCCTGATGATATTTTAGTAGTAGCAACCAGACAATACGGTCAGGCTCCTGTTAAAAAATTCGGTGAAGTTACCGGTGCAAAAACTATTCCTGGTAGATTCATCCCTGGAACTTTAACCAATCCTAATTATGCTAAATTCATCGAACCAAAAATCATTGTTGTAACTGACCCAAGATCAGATGCACAAGCAGTTCTTGAATCAAAACAAAATGGAATTCCAGTCATTGCATTATGTGATACTGAAAACTTACTCAGTTTTGTTGATATTGCTGTGCCGGTAAACAACAAAGGTAGAAAAGCTATTGCTTTAGTTTACTGGTTACTTGCAAGACAAATCTTAAGAGAAAGAGGAGAAATTCCTGAAGATGGAGAATTAGATATCGAAGCAACCGATTTCGAACTTAAATTTTAAGTGAATTGAATGATAAGAAAACCTGCTGTTGCCGGATCTTTTTATCCGGACAACTCGGAATTACTTAAAAAAACAATAGAAGATTGTTTTAAACATAAGTTTGGCATTGGATTCATTCCGGAATTACAAAATTTTGATGGAATAGATTATCCTATCAATGTCATGGTTCCTCATGCAGGTTTTAGATACTCTGGTCCAGTAGCTTCTCACAGCTATTGCCAGATTGTTCAAAACGGTTTTCCTGAAGTTTTTATTATATTAAGTCCTAATCATACTGGTTATGGTAGTGAAATTTCAGTTTTTAATGAAGGAGAATGGATTACACCATTAGGCAGTATTGAAATTGATGATGAATTTGCTAATTCGATTATTTCATGTTCAGATGTGGCATCTGCTGATTTTGATGCCCATTTATTTGAACATTCTATTGAAGTGCAACTTCCTTTTTTACAATATTTCAGTAATGATTTTACTGTTGTTCCTATTGTCATGGGTTCCCAATCATTTTCAGCTTCCAGTGATCTTGCAAAAGCAATTTTTGACTCAGCTGAAAAATTGAATAAGTCTTATTGTGTTATTGCAAGCACTGATTTGTCTCATTTCAACAATCAAGAAAAAGCAAATACTGTTGATGGTTTTGTTTTGGAAGATATTGAAAATATGAATGAGTTTAAACTTTATGAAGAGGTTATTCAGTATAATATAACTATGTGTGGTTATGGTCCTGTTATGACTACAATCGCCCTTTCTAAAATGTGTGATAAACATAATTGTGAAATTTTACAGTATAAAACAAGCGGTGATGTAACAGGTGATTTAACTTCAGTTGTAGGTTATGCTTCAGGTATTTTTAAATAGGTGTCATTATGAAAGCTATCGCATCTGCTCCAGCAAAAATGATTTTATTTGGGGAACACTCTGTTGTTTATAGTGAACCCGCTATCGCTGGTGCAGTTAATAAAAGGGCTTATGTGGAGATTAAAAAATCTTATACGAATAAGTCTATTTTAAAATCTTATGATTTAAATTTTGAAGTTGAACTTGACACTAGGCATAAATCTTATACTTTAAAAAAAGGAAAACCAGGTATTATTAGATATATTTTAGAGGCTTTTTATAGAGTTCACGATCATAGTCCGATTGTAATGACTTTGTCTTCTGAAATACCAATCGGTTCTGGATTAGGTTCTTCTGCAGCTGTTACTGTTGCAACTTTAGCAGCATTATACCGATATCATAACATTCGTTTTAATAAGAAATCTCTTGCCCATGATGCACATATGGTTGAACAGGCGGTTCAGGGTGTTGCATCTCCTTTGGATACTTTGGTATCCACATACGGAGGGCTTGTTTATTTGTCAAGGAATAAAACTTTCGAACCATTTAAAGTTAATTTCAATGCTCCGTTTGTTGTAGGTTATACTACTAAACATGGAAACACTGGTAAAATGGTTAAAGATGTGAGATCTCTTAAAAATAGAAATTCAAAGATTATTAATCCTGTTATTACATCTATGGGAAATTTAACAAATTATGCTAAACAAGCTATTTTGAAAAAAGATTATAAACGAATCGGTGAATTAATGAATATTAATCATGGATTTTTAGATGTTTTAGGAGTTAATACTGTTGAATTGTCACGTATGGTTTATACTGCAAGGGAATGTGGGGCAATCGGTTCTAAAATCACCGGTGCTGGTGGTGGTGGAAGTATTATTGCACTTTGTCCTGGCAAAACAAAAGAAGTTGCAGAAGGTATTGCAAAAGAAGATAATGTATTAAAGGTTAACTTTACTAAACGCGGAGTCTCTTCTAGGGTTCGTATGTGATTTTCATGATAATTTTAAAGATTGGTGGCAGCATTTTAACAAATAAGGATGCTCCTGAAAGTGAAATCGATTCTGATAGTTTAAAAAGAATTGCTTCAGAAATTAAAAAATCTTTAGATAATTCTTCAAAAGAATTGATTATTGTTCATGGTGCAGGTTCTTTTGGTCATCCTCCTGCAAAAAAATATAAAATAGGTCAGGATTTTGATAAAAGCGAATATCCTCAAAAGAGAATTGGTTTTTGTGAAATTCAAAATGCAGTTAAAAAATTAAACATGTTAATTTGTGAAGAGTTTATTTCTCAGGGGGTGCCTGTTGTTGCAATTCCCGCTTCTTCTTTTATAACTGCAAGCTCAAAAAGAATTACTGGGGGTAATTTGGATACTTTTAAAAATTATTTATCCAAAGGTTTTATTCCGGTTATCTATGGGGATGTTGTTTTGGATACTGATTTGGAATTTTGCGTCATTTCAGGTGATCAAATCATCCAATATTTGGCAAGTAATTTAAACCCACAACAAGTCGTTTTAGGCACTGATGTGGATGGGGTTTATAATAAGAATCCTAAAACACATGACGATGCTGTTTTTTATGAAAAATTCACATCAATTGAAGATTTGGATGCTTTAGAAGGAACTACTAATGTTGATGTAACCGGAGGTATGGTCGGTAAAATTAAAGAACTTTTATATTTAGCAGATTTAGGGATAGAATCTAAAATAATAAATGCAGAAATTGAAGATAATATTTATAAAGTCTTAGAAAATGATGATGTTAAGGGAACTGTTATTTCAAGGAGTTAAACATGATTTCTAATAGAAAATTGGAGCATTTATTAATTTGTAAAAATTATGATGTTGAATTTAAGGATAAAACTACGGGTTTTGAGGATATTGAATTAGTACATAATGCTCTTCCGGAAGTTGATAAAAATGAAATTGATTTATCCACGTCTGTTTTTGGTAAAAAATTAGATTCTCCTTTATTTATAACAGCAATTACGGGAGGTCATCCTGCTTCAAAAGATATTAATAAACAATTAGCTATTGCCGCAGAACAAAACAACATTGCTTTAGGTGTTGGTTCTCAAAGGGCAGCATGTGAACATCCGGAATTAGCGGATACTTATTCTGTTGTTCGTGAAAATGCTCCTGATTGTTTATTGGTTGGAAATATTGGTGCACCGCAATTGAATTTATCTAACAAGGCAGTTGAGATTTTAGATGCAGATATTTTAGCTATTCATCTTAATCCTCTTCAGGAATCTATTCAGCCTGAAGGTGATTTGGATGCAAGAGGATATCTTGATTTAATTTCTAAAATCACGGATTTGGTTGATATTCCAGTTATGGCAAAGGAAACCGGTTGCGGAATATCTGCCGAAACAGCTAAACAGTTGGCTGATGCTGGAGTTAGTTTTATTGATGTTGAAGGTGCTGGCGGGACTAGCTGGGCCGCTGTTGAGACATACCGGTCAGATGATAAATATTACGGTGAATTATTCTGGGATTGGGGAATTCCTACTGCAATTTCAACTGCAGAAGTTGTAAACACTGTTGATGTTCCAGTCATTTCATCAGGTGGTATAAGGACAGGTCTTGAAGCTGCTAAAGCTATTGCTCTTGGAGCAGATAGTGTTGGTATGGCATTACCATTTTTGAAAAAATCAATTTCACAGGAAGACTTAAATCAATTTATCAAGAAATTCAATGATTCTTTAAGAATAGCCATGTTTTTAGTTGGAGCAAACAATATTGAGGAATTAAAACAATCAAAATTAGTTATTAGTGGAAAAACAAAACAATGGCTTGAAGATAGAGGAATCAACACAAGGAATTATTCAAGGAGATAGGAAACATATGAGCGTTGAAGTAATCGCAATAGGAGGATATCAGGAAGTCGGTAAAAACATGACGGCTGTCAAGATTGGTGAAGATGTTATTATTTTTGATATGGGTATTCATCTTGACAGGATTAGCATGCATGAAGATACAGATATTGACAGAATGCATAGCCTAGATTTAATTGAAAGGGGAGTTATTCCTGATGATACTTTAATGAAAGATGTCGACGGTAAAGTAAAAGGAATAGTATTCTCACACGGTCACTTAGACCATATTGGAGCTGTAGCAAAGTTGGCTCATAGATATGATGCACCATTAATCGGAACACCTTATACAGCTGCATTAATTGAAAAGCAAATTAAAGGAGAACGTAAATTCAAAGTAAAAAATCCAATTAAGGTTTTAAACCCTGGTGGAAAAATTAAACTTTCAAAAAGTATTACTTTGGAATTCGTTCAATCAACTCACAGTATACCTCAGGCAGTATTTCCAGTATTACATACTCCGGAAGGTATTATTGTATATGCATTAGATTTTAAATTTGATAATCATCAAAAAGTATCTCCGCCTCCAGATTATAGAAGATTAAAAGAATTAGGTAGGAAAGGAGTGCTTGCTCTTATAGTAGAAACTACAAATGCCAAGAATTTTGATGAAGTTAAAACACATTCAGAACGTATTGCTCGCAATATATTGGAAGATGTGATGAAAGGACCATTGCATGAAAAAACAGGTATGATTGTCACTACATTTTCATCACATGTGGAAAGAGTTCAGGCAATTGCAGATATTGCTAAAAAATCCCACAGAGAAATATTTTTCCTGGGAAGGTCTATGGAACGTTTTTGTGGAATTGCACAAAAACATGGAATTTTGAAATTACCAAAAAATGCCAGTATTTATGGTAGTCCTAAAGCAGTTAACAGGGCTTTAATGGAAGCTGATGAAGCTCGCGATAAATATTTGCTTGTAACTACAGGACATCAAGGTGAACCTGATGCTTTGTTACCTAGAATTGCCAGTGGCAGGACTCCATTCAATATAAAACCTGGTGATAATGTTATTATTTCAGCACCGATTATTCCAAACCCGACTAACGCTGCAAATAGGCATATTATGGAAAGAAGATTACAATCAAAAGGTGCTAGAATTTATCCTAATGCTCACGTTTCAGGGCATGCTGGAAGAGAGGATCACAGAGAATTTTTACGTATGTTAAAACCACAGCATATTATTCCTGCGCACGGGGATTTATCCATGCTTTCAGCTTACGGTGAATTGGCTGAAGAAGAAGGTTATAGAATTGGTTATGATGTTCATATTTTAAGAAATTCTCAAGCACAAGTTTTTAAAAATTAGGAGAGATTATATGAGTGATGTAAAAGAAATTTTGGGAAATTATTCATCAGATATTATCCAATCTATTGAAGAGGATTTGTCTGTTATTACCCCAAATAATCTTCAAGAAGCTTCATTCTATTTAACTAAAGCGGGGGGAAAAATGCTTAGGCCTGCTTTATGTTTAATAACTGCTGAAGCTGTTGGAGGAAAAAAGGAAGATGCACTAAAGGCAGGTTCTGCAATCGAACTTATTCATACATTTTCACTGATTCATGATGATATTATGGATGATGATGATATGAGGAGAGGAATGCCTTCAGTTCATAAAGTTTGGGGAGAAGATGTTGCTATTTTGGCTGGAGATACATTATTTTCAAAAGCGTTTGAAATAATCATCAATAGTGAAAGTACCTCTCCTTTGCAAAACAATCAGGCTTTGGCTACTGTTGCTGATGCTTGTGTCAAAATTTGTGAAGGTCAAGCTTTAGACATGGGATTTGAAGATAGATTCGATGTAACTGAAGATGAATATATGGAAATGATATTCAAAAAAACAGGTGCTTTAATTGCTGCGGCTACTAAAGCTGGTGCTATTATGGGCGGAGCTTCTGATGATGTTGTTGATGCAATGTATGAGTATGGAAGGCTTATTGGTCTTGCTTTCCAAATTCAAGATGATTATCTTGACCTTGCAAGTGATGAAGAAACCTTGGGCAAACCTATAGGTTCCGACATTGGAAAAGGCAAGATGACCATAATTGCTATAAACGGCATTTCATCTGCTGGTGACGACAGCGAAAAATTATTGGAAATATTAAAAGATGATAATAATTCCAAAGAAGATATAGATTTGGCTATTGAAATTTTAACAAAATGTGGTGCAATTGAATATGCAAGAAATCTTGCATTAAATTCTGTAAAGCAAGCAAAAGAAGTACTTGAAATATTGCCTGATTCTTCAAGTAAACAAGTACTTGTTGACATTGCTGATTTTGTATTAGAAAGAAATTCCTAATCTCTTTCTAATATCTATTTAATTATACGGTATATATGAAGGATACTTTGATTCCTGGCTAGGTTCACTGCTTGGACTTTCACTAGGTGCCGGTGCTGTATTCGGAGTATTACTTGACTGATTGCTGCTCTGTTGTTGTCTTGCAGTATTACTATATTTATTTATAAGCTCATTAATGCCAGTTGTTGTTTGATCATCTGTTGCATTATGGGTATTGTTGGTTTTATTTGTATTATTATTTGGAATCATCGTATTTGTGAATTTAATATTATTTTTAACTTCTTTTAACAAATCTAGATTACTGGATGTAATTAATAAAGCATCGCCAGTGTTTTTATTTTCAATAAATGTGGAATAAACACCACTATTATTGTCACGATAAATATCATTTTCAACTTTTTGAGAATTATTTAATAATGCACTATTCATTGATTTAAGCTGGGTATTATTACCTGATTTTTGATGTGTGATATTTAAATCAATTGAACTGAATAAATACTTAGAAATACTCCCGTTCATATGTTCCATTGTATTGTTAACATTTGGAACATCAACAGTACAACTGTTACTTATTCTGAGTGTTGTATAATTTCCTTGATTTGAATTAACAATCAAAAAAGCTGTTAAACAAACAAGAATCGCTAAAATAACAATAATTGAAATAATTAAAATTTGCTTTTGTTTCATAGTATAATACTATATTTTTCAATATATTTAAATGAACTTTATTACAAATTATTTTCATGAAAGGTATAATCGGTGCAATTTGTGGCGATATTATTGGTTCATCTCGAGAATTTCGCCCCATAAAAACAAAAGACTTTAAGCTATTCGACGGATATTCATGTTTTACAGATGATACTGTAATGACATTAGCCATTGCATCATGGTTAATTAAAGATAAAAATTCGAAAGATATTTTAATTTCTGAAATAAAAAGATTCGGACTTAAATATCCTGATGCGGGTTATGGTGGAATGTTTATGGAATGGCTATCGCAGGATAATCCTGAAGCTTATGGGAGCTGGGCTAATGGGTCTGCAATGAGGGTAAGTCCAGTTGCATGGGTGACCGATTCACTTGAGGAAACTCAAAAATTAGCTAAAATCTCAGCTATTGTAACTCATAATCATCCAGAAGGAATAAAAGGAGCATTAGCCACTAGTGACGCAATATTTTTAGCAAAAACTGGCAGCAACAAGGAAGAAATTAAACAGCATATTGAAAATAACTATAATTATGATTTAAGCCGTAAATTGGATGATATCAGACAGGATTATAAATTTGATGTATCATGTAAAGGATCCGTTCCCGAATCAATCATCTGTTTTTTGGAAGCTGAAGATTTTGAGGATACTGTTAGAAATGCTGTTTCTTTAGGGGGTGATGCAGATACTCAGGCAGCTATTGCTGGGAGCATAGCTTCTGCATATTGGGATGTTCCTTCTAAAATTGCTGCTAAATCAATAATGCATCTTGATTCTAATTTATTGGAAGTTTTTATAGAATTTAGAGAGAGCTTTGAAAAATAGGTGGGGCTTAAAAAAGCCCCTTTTTTTCTTTAACTTGTTTTTTTTTGTAATGGAGTATTTTTTTTTAAGTAATGCTTTTTGGGAGGATTCAAGTTAAAGTTTTTGTTTGTGCATGTAATGTTTATGATGATTTTATATAGCCAAGCATTACTATAGGATTTTTCATAATTGAAGTTTTTTTTAGCAATATTTTCTATTGCCATATTATACTTAGTTTTTTAAAGTATTTAAGGGTTTTTATTTCTTTTCAGATAATATAACCTTCTTAAAACAATTTTTACTTTGGAATGTATTATTTAATTTATGGGTAATTTTTTTAGTTCTCCATGAACTTGGGCAGGGCAACTACACAGTAACCACATATTATAAAAATTACGCTCGGGAAACAGCATTGAGGTACTGCCGATTTTAAATGCTGATAATCCTGTGATGAAATACATGGACGGATTACAGTTTAAAGCACCTCTGGTTGACGATAAAGGAAAACCTTTCCCAAAACATGATATTAGATTCAACATCAATGGTGTGTTCTATGATAGGTCAACTGACAGTGATGGTGCGGCAAAACTAAACATCAGATTACTGACAGACCAATACATTATAACATCAAGTTATAATGGCTGCAATATTGCAAATAAAGTTACAATTTGGTTGAGACTAATCATCTCAACACTTTTTTTCTTTTAGCGTATTTTTTATTTAATGGTTAATTATTTTGATATTTGTGGCAATAAATATAATTTATATTCTCTTGTTTTTTAAGCTGTAGAAGTTTAATTTAAATTATAACCGGAAAATGCCGGATGAAAAACTTAAATCTCATCTATAACTAAATGACGGTCTTTTTTAAAAGATAGAAAATTATTTAATATTATAAATATGTAAATATAATTTGTATAAAATTAATCCATTTTATATTGATATTTTGAAAAAATAATTAAAAATAAATGGGGGGGATAAATGATGAAATCCAATAAATGTTTATTGGCTGTTTTATCAATCTTAATTTTGTTTGTATTTATTGCTTCAGCAAGTGCTGCTGATATTAATAAAACAACAGAGGTATTATCAGTTGATGAATCAGCCAACCTGGAAAATAATTTATTGTCTGTTGATAATAATGTAAAAAGTAATGAATTAAGTAATGATACTTTAAAAGTATCTAATGATGAATTATTAACTGCTGAAAATAATAACTGGTATGTTGATTCAAGTAAAACTGATAGTGGAAACGGATCAAGTAAAGAGGAAGCATTTAAAACATTAAATGAATCTTTAAATGTAGCTCAAGATGGCGACTCTATTATGATTGCATCTGGAGAATACACTGGAATCAATGAGAATATAGGATTAGTTATTACTAAAAATTTAAACTTCATAAAATATGGTGATGGTGAAGCAATCTTTGATGCAAAAGGATTAAGTAATATTTGGACTGTTAATTCTACATCCATAAATATAACAGGTTTAACCTTTAAAAATGGAAATTCAACTAATGGTGGAGCAATTTTTATTTCACATGAAGTTAAATCCAATATAAACGCTACTTTTATTAATAACACCGCAGTAGAATATGGTGGTGCTATCTATATTAAAAGTGGCGGTATTTCCGGCACTTTAAATGGTGTTTTTATTAATAACACTGCATCTGAATGGGGTGGTGCTATCTATATTGATAGCGGTGGTATTTCCGGTAATGTAAACGGTACTTTTATTAATAACAAAGGAAGTAGCGGTTCTGCTATATTTATTGCTGGTGATATTTCCGGTAATGTGAATGGTACTTTTATCAATAACGAAGCAAAGAACCGTGGTGCTGTCTATATTTATAATGGTGATGCTTCTGGTAATATAAACGGTACTTTTATTAATAACGTCGCAAATCAGGGTGGTGCAATCGCTGTTGGTGATGCTGGTA
>CACXWH010000064.1 GCA_902771225.1 uncultured Methanobrevibacter sp.
TCAGGCTGGAAAACATAATATTACGGTTTTATTTAATCAGGTTAAATATTATTATCCTTCTAATGTTGTTTCTAAGTTGATTAATATTGATCCGGTTAAAACGGTATTGTCTTTGTCTTTGGGTAAGGATGTGGTGTTTGCTGGTGATTCTTTGTCTGTAAAAGCTAGTGTTAATGCTAGTCAGGGTAAGGTGTTGTTTTATCTTAATGATGTTTTAAAAGGTACTGTTAATGTTAACAGTAAAGGCGTGGCCTCTTTAGTTTTAAAAGACCTTTCTTATGGTACCTATAATTTAAATGCTAAATTCAGCGATGATAAAGGTACTTATTTGGATAGTTCTGATAAAATTACTTTTGATGTCTTTATGAAGACTGTTCTTGAGGTTAGTGGTTTGAATAGTTATTGGACCATTAATAAGGATGTTAATCTTGTGGCTAAGGTGAAGGATCAGTTTGGTGGTTATATTAATGAGGGTAGTGTGTCCTTTTTGGTTGATGGTGTCAAATATACTGTTGGTTTGAGTAATTATGCTGCTAGTAAGACTGTTTCATTTTCTCAGGCGGGAAAGCATAATATTACTGTTTCATTTAATCCTGTCAAGTTTTATTATCCTTCTAATGTTGTTTCTAAGTTGATTAATATTGATCCGGTTAAAACGGTATTGTCTTTGTCTTTGAGTAAGGATGCGGTGTTTGTTGGTGATTCTTTGTCTGTAAAAGCTAGTGTTAATGCTAGTCAGGGTAAGGTGTTGTTTTATCTTAATGATGTTTTAAAAGGTACTGTTAATGTTGACAGTAAAGGTGTGGCCTCTTTAGTTTTGAAGGATCTTTCTTACGGTACCTATAATTTAAATGCTAAATTCAGTGATGACAAAGGTACTTATTTGGATAGTTCTGCTAAAGCTACATTTTCTGTTGTTTATCCAATTAAAATTGTTACCAAAAATCTAACAAAATATTATAATGAATCTGATAGGTTCAGTGCTAGAATATATGGAAATGATGGAAAAATCGTTTCAGGACAAAAAGTAAAATTCATGATTGGCAATACTGTTTATGAAAATATCACTGATTCTAAAGGTTATGCTTATTTAGATATTCGTTTACAGCCTGGTGATTATGTTGTTAAAACTAGTTATGGAGGCAATGAAGTAAATAATTTCATTAAAATATTTGCCACATTATTTGATAAGGACATGCGAATTTCAACTTCAGATATTTATGAAGGTGAAAATGAAGTCATAAAAATTGTTTTGCCTAATGATGCCACAGGTACTCTAAATATTAAAGTTAACAATAAACAGTATCGTGTTAATGTTAATAAAGGTATTGCAGATATTAGTATTTCAGATTTAAAGTATGGGAAATATAGTGCAGAGGTTGTATATAATGGTGATTCCCACTATAATTCTGTAAAAGGAAAAGCTTCATTTACGGTAGAAAAATCTAAGATAAATATTATTGCCCCTAATCTTAGCATATACTACGGAAGCAGTGAAAAATTTGTTGTTACTTTATTGAATCATGATCATCCAATCGTTAATGCAAATGTCAAAATTACTCTTGATGGTGTTGAATACAATAGATTAACAAACAGTGATGGCAAGGCATCTATTGATTTGAATCTTAAAAAGGGAGTTTATAATGTAAAAACTGAATATGGTGATTATAAAGCTAATTCAATTGTAACTATTAAGTCAACAATTATTTCAAATGATTTAAATTGTGATTTTGTTAATTTCTATTACAATGCTACATTTTTAGACAGTAACGGAAATCCTTTAGCAAAAGGAAGTGATGTTTCATTTATATTTAATGGCAAAACTTCATATACAGTAACTGGTGTTACAAATGCCAATGGAATAGCATATTTAACTAAAGATGTATTATATTCTCTTGGAGGTGTTGGCTACTATAAATTAAATATAATAAACCCAATAACCAAGGATTTAAATTATAATGTTATTAACATATCCAAAACATCAACCCGCATTTCTCTGGAGATTGTGCAAAATGATGATATTCTCACATTATTGGCAAAAATCAATCCTAATTCTATTTCTGATGGAAAAGTAAAATTCATGGTTGATGGTAAACAATATTATTCAGATATTCATGATGGTGAAGCTAAATTATCCATTTCTAATTTATATTCCGGAACATATACTGTTAATGCATCATATGGTGGCAATAATTATTATAGTCCATGTATTTCAAATAATATTCCATTAATAGTTTCAAATATTAATATTAATGCTCCGGATGTTACTAAATATTATGGTGGTTCTGAAAGATTGGTTATTGAACTTAAAGATAAGGACAGGCCAATAAGCAATGCAGTCATTAATATTTATATCAATAATGTAGACTATACAAGAACAACTAACGATGAAGGTATCGCATCAATGGGAATTAACTTAAATAGTGGGGTTTATAATTCCATAATTTCCTATAATGGTACAAAAACTCAAACAGTGGTCACTGTTAAAGATACAGTAATTTCAAAGGATGTTACTAAAATATTTAGAAACACTACGCAATACCATGCTACATTCACTGATTCAAAAGGTAATTTATTGAAAAACACCGAAATTACTTTTAACATTAATGGAATATTTTACACTAAAACAACTAATGGGGATGGTATGGCTAGTTTAAATATTAATTTAATTCCTAATACTTATATTTTGACAGCGTATAATCCTTCATCTGGTGAAAAACATACAAATATTATAACAGTTTTGCCAAATATTGTTGAAAACCATGACTTAACTAAATATTACAAAAATGAATCTAAGTTTAGCTTTAGGTTACTTGATAATCAGGGCAGGCCTGTTGGTGCTGGTGTTAGTGCTACTTTGAATATTAATGGAGTATTTTATACTAGATCAACTAACGCTTCAGGTTATGTTAATATCAATATTAATTTGCCTCCTGGAACTTATATTGCAACTATTTTATATAATGGCTTAAGTATGTCTAATACCATTAAGGTTCTCTCTATTTTAAAAGCCAAAGATATTTCCATGAAATATCTTGATGGAACCAAATTCGAAGCAACATTGCTTGACGGGAAAGGCAATCCATTTGCAGGCCAAGATATTACATTTAATATTAATGGAGTATTCTACAAGAAAACAACTGATAGTAATGGTATTGCTAGATTAAGTATCAGACTAATAGCTGGAGAATATATTATTTCATCAATGTATGAAAATGGTGCAACTATATCCAATAAAGTAACTATTGTCGCTTGAGGTCATTATAAAAGGAATTCTCTAAATCTAATGTTTTAGCAAATATTAAATTAGTTTTTAATAATTGGAGGGGATTTTATCCTCTACCATGAATTTTTTCTTTATGATACTGTATTAATGATTTAACATTCATGGTGTAGATTATATTAGTCAACCAATTCAAATAATGTGGCAGACAAATAATTTTGCTCTTTAGTAAAATTAATAATATATAAAATAATAAAATGTTTAGTATGATTGATTTAAATATTAAGGGAAGTAGTTATGATAATAATTTGATCTTGGCTATGCAAGCTTCTTGTTATGGTTGGAAACATATTAATTTTTCATATAATCACAATGAATATGAAGAAGCTTTATCCTTTAAAAATGATTTAAAAGATAATTTAAAAGATTTTATTGATATTGATTATACTTTAAATATTAAATCAAATAATCCTTCAGAAATCAGAAAAATTATCCGCAGGTATAGAAATAAATCTTCGTGTATTTCTGTTTTGGGAGGTAATCTGAAGGTTAATCGTAATTGTTTGGAAAATATTCAAGTAGATGTACTATCAAAACCTTATTTTAAACGATATGATTCTGGATTAAATCATGTCCTAGCAAAGGAAGCAAAAGAAAATAATGTTGCCATTGAAATTGTATTTTCCGATGTTTTGAAATCTTATTTGGCTTACAGGTCTAAAATATTGGCTAATTTTAGAGAGGTCTATAGATTATATAGAAAATATGAATTTCCTTTGATTTTATCTTCTGGTGCAGAATCAGTATTTGACTTAAGAACGGTTCAGGATTTTAAAGCTGTTTTTGCCCAGACCGGTTTGAGTGATTTGGATGTTGAAAATTCTTTTAAAACTGCAGCCAATATATTGGAATTTAATAACGATAGAAAAAACATGATTCTGTCTGGTGTCAGGGTGGTAAGTTAAATGAAACTTAAAGTTCTTCCTAAATCTCAAAGAATACATAACCATTATCTTGTTTTGGATATCAAATCTGAAAAGGAATTGTCCAAAAAGGAGTTCACATCAATTGTTTGGGATGGATGTGTCCGTTTTCAGGGTGAGAACAATACCTCTAACTTTAATTTATGGACTATTGAATTAATTGAAGATGATAAATATTCTTTTTATAATGAGTATAAAGCTATTTTAAGATGTCAAAGGGATTTTGAAGATGAAGTAAGATCCAGTTTGGCTTTAGTAAATAATTATGATAGAAAGCACATATCAATTACATGCATTGGAATTTCAGGTACCATAAAGGGATGCTCCAAATTCATTTAGTTACTTTTTGTTATTATAAAATAGAAAAGTTTATTAATATATTAAATATATAAATAAGAATTGGATTTATGGAAGAAAAAAAATATTTTAATTATAATTCATGATTAAAATTAAAAATGCCTTTTCATGGAGATTTGGTTTTAATTTTGTGTTTTTTAGTAGTCGAAAATTATATTTATAAATATTTATTTAAATGTGAGGTATAAATTATGCAACCTTTACAAAATGCTGGATATGATAGGGCTATTACTGTTTTTAGTCCAGATGGAAGACTTTTCCAAGTTGAATATGCAAGAGAAGCTGTTAAAAGAGGCACCACATCTATTGGTGTAAAATGCCCTGATGGTATTGTTTTAGCAGTAGATAAAAGAACTACTTCTACTTTAGTGGAATCATCATCTATTGAAAAATTATTTAAAATAGATGAGCATATTGGTGCAGCTACTTCAGGTCTTGTGGCTGATGCAAGAGCATTAGTTGAAAGAGCAAGAGTAGAAGCTCAAATTAATAAAATTACATACACTGAACCTATTAGGGTAGATAGTTTAGCCAAAAAGTTATGTGATATGTTACAGTTATATACTCAAAATGGTGGAGTAAGGCCATTCGGTTCTGCTTTAATTATTGGTGGGGTATATAATGATGCTTGTAAATTATTCGAAACCGATCCAAGTGGAGCTTTAATTGAATACAAAGCAACTGCAATTGGTTCAGGAAGATCTGCTGCAATGGATATTTTCGAAGAACAGTATAAAGGAGATTTATCAATTGATGAAGCTATTGAATTAGCATTAACTGCAATTAACGAAGCTACAGAGCATGATACTACTTCAGATAATGTTGAAATAGCTGTAATTAAAAAAGAAGATGGTAAATACGTAAAACTTTCAAAAGATGAAGTATCTTCCTGCATCGAAAAGGTTATTGCTGAAGAAGAAACTGAAGAAGATGCAGAGAGTGAAGAATAAAATTTTTCTAATTAATTTAAGTTGAGGGATGTTTCAATGGTAAATGTTGATGAAGCGATAATAGCTAAATATGAATATAGTGGTGAACATTTTGAAATATTGGTTGACCCGGATTTGGCAGCTGAATTTAGAAATCCTGATGGACAGGATGTTGCCATTGAAGATCTTTTAGCTGTTGAAGAAATTTTTAAAGACTCCAAAAAAGGAGATAAGGCTTCTGAAGAAGCAATGACTAAAATATTTGAAACTACAGACCCTATTGAAGTTTCTAAAATCATCCTTGAAAAAGGGACTGTTCAATTAACTGCAGAACAAAAAAGACAAATGCAGGCTGATAAAAGGAAATTAGTTATTAATAAAATAGCTAGAGAGTCTATTAATCCACAAAATGGTCTTCCTCATCCTGTTCAGAGAATTGAAAATGCATGTGATGAGGCAAAAGTGAGATTTGATCCTTTCATTTCTGTAGACCAACAAGTTCAATCAGCCCTAAAAGCAATCAAACCGCTTATTCCAATTAAGTTTGAAAGAGTTAAAGTTGCTGTTCGTTTACCCGGTTCTGTAGCAGGCAGCGCCTATTCTGTTATTCATGGATTTGGCGATATTTTAAATGAAGAATGGCAACAAGATGGTTCTTGGATTGGTATTGTAGAAATGCCGGGCGGTCTTCAAGATTCTTTTGCCGCCAAAATGGCTGAAATTTCAAGTGGTGAAGCAGAGACAAAAACTATTAAATAATTTTATAATTCATGTTCATAGAGTGGGATTTTTATGATATATGTCGAAGATAAAAATTTAGTTATTCCTGGTCAAATATTGGCAGATGATGAATATTATCCGGGAAGAGGAACTTTTAAAGAAGATGGTAAAGTTTGTTCTTCTTTAATGGGATTAGTTTCTCTAAGAAATAAAAAAATTCGTGTTATCCCCCTCAAAAGCAAATATGTTCCTAAAAAAGGAGATGTTGTAATCGGTAAGATTAATGATGTGAGATTCTCAATGTGGGATGTAAACATCAACTCTCCATATTCAGGAATTTTACCAGCTTTTGAAGTATTTGGTAGGGATAAAAAGGAACTTAATAAAGTATACGATGTTGGAGACGTGCTTTTTTTAAGAGTAATTGATGTAGATGAAGTTAAAAAAGCTAAACTCGGTTTAAAAGGTCGTGGATTAGGTAAATTTAAAGGAGGAATTATTGTAGATATTTCCCCAACCAAAGTCCCTAGATTAATCGGTAAAAAAGGTTCTATGATCAACATGATTAAAAATAAGACCAATTGTAAAATTGTCGTTGGTCAAAATGGTCTTGTTTGGGTTAAAGGTGATGATGACATGGAACAACTTACCCGTGAAATTATCCATACTATTGAGGTTGAGGCACATACTTCTGGTCTGACTAATAAAATTAAAAATAAATTATGCTTAGCTATTGATGGCGAGTTACCTGTTGAAGAAACTGATGAGGAATTCGTTTTAGAAAAACCTAAACTTCAAAACTTCAAAGAAGAGTTAGAACAAGAAGAAAGAGAAAAGGCTGAAGCTGAAGTTCAGGATGATGCTGGCGAAGATGGTGGATCTGAAGAAGTTGAAGCTGAAGAAAATAACGATGCTGAGGATAAACCTAACTTTTATGATGTTATCAAAGAATTAAAAAAGAAAAGTCAGAATAAAAAAGATAAAAATATATCCTATAGTGATAATTCAAATAATAATTCATTTATTTTAAATAATCGATAATTTCGTTTATGAGGTTGATAAGATGTCTGAAATGATTAGAGAGGATGGTAGGAAGTTTAATGAATTGCGTCCTATTAAAATTGAAGCAGGCGTTCTTGAACGTGCTGATGGTTCTGCTTATCTTGAAGTAGGTGGAAATAAAATTTTAGTTGCTGTTTATGGGCCTAGAGAATCATATATTAGAAGGTTGCTTGAACCAAATACTGGTGTAATTAGATGCAGGTATAATATGGCTCCATTTTCAGTAGATGACAGGAAAAGACCTGGTCCTGATAGAAGGTCTTCTGAAATTTCAAAAATTACTGCTGATGCATTAAGACCTGCTTTAATGTTAGAAAATTATCCACGTTCAATGGTTGATGTTTATATTGAAGTTATTGAAGCAGAAGGCGGAACCCGTTGTGCTGGAATTACTGCAGCTTCTGTTGCTCTTGTCGATGCAGGTGTTCCTATGAAGGATATTGTTGTAGGTTGTGCAGCAGGTAAAGTTAATGATGAAGTTGTTCTTGATTTATCTGAAGTTGAAGATAAAGAAGGTCAGGCTGATGTTCCTATTGCTATTATGCCAAGAACTGGGGAAATTACTTTGCTTCAAAGTGATGGAGATTTAACTGAAGAAGAATTCCAGAAAGCAATAGATTTAGCTATGGAAGGATGTATGCAAGTAAGTGAGCTTCAAAAAGAAGCATTAATGAAAAAATACTCTACAGAGTAGGTGTTTAATATGGATATAGTACCAGAAATTACAAGAGAAAGTATTACAAGCCTTATCACAAACGATAAAAGAGAAGATGGTAGGGCACTTGATGAACATAGGGATATTTCTATTGAAACTGATGTTATTTCTAAAGCTGAAGGTTCTGCAAGAGTAAAACTTGGTGGAACTCAAGTTATTGTTGGTATAAAACCTCAACTTGGTAGTCCATTCCCAGACACTCCTGATCTTGGAGTATTAATGACTAATTGTGAAATGTTACCGATGGCTGATCCTACTTTTGAACCAGGACCACCTAGTGATGATTCAATTGAACTTGCACGTGTTGTTGATAGAGGAATTCGTGAAAGTGAATTGGTTGAGTTAGATAAGCTATGTGTTGAAGAAGGTAAACATGTTTGGATGTTGTTTATAGATTTACATATTATAGATAACTGTGGAAATCTCTTTGATGCTGCAGAGCTTGCTGTTATGGCTGCGCTTAAAAGTACAAAATTACCAACTGCAACAATAGTTGATGATGAAGTTGTCATTGATGAAGAAAATACATTTGATTTGCCGATAAATAATGAAGTGGCAATGTGTACTTTTGTTAAAATTGGTGATAAAATGGTTTTAGACCCAAATTTATCTGAAGAACGTGTTGCTAGTGCTCGTTTAAATGTTGGTGTTACCCGTGAAGGTAGAATTTGTGCTATGCAAAAAGGCGGTCAACAACCGTTAACTAAAGACGATATTTTCGCTGCTGTTAATACAGCAATTTCAAAAACAAAAGAATTAGTTGAATATCTTTAAGTCTTCGGGACGATTAAGATTTCTAAATTCTTTTTTTAATATTTTTTTATTATCAATTAAAACAAATTTTGTATCTATTTTTTCTATTATTCCTTTTATATGTAATGAGTCCTTTAAAATTAATTCGTTTATTGTTGGAATAATATTTTTGTTATATATTGCATGTAAAGGCTCTGATGTTTTTAACTTGTTTTTCGGGTCATGGTATGGTACGACAGCCTGTGTGGTTTCTTCAATTTCATTAAAAAGAGTTTGAATAGTATTTTTTGTAATAAATGGGTTGTCACAAGGAAATACTATTGCATATTCTGTTGAAATATTTTCAAGTCCTGTTAAAATGCCTGATATGGGTCCTTTATTTTTGATTTTATCTTCTATAAATTTTATCTGATAGGAGTATTCTTTGGACTTAATAAATTGTCTATATTGGTCAATTCTTTTGCTGTCATTTAGAACGATTATTGCCTCATCTATTTCATTATTTAATGTGGAAAGAATGTATTTAATCATGGGTTTATCTTTTATAATTAAAGACCCTTTATCTCGACCCATTCTTCTACTCTGCCCTCCACATAAAATAATACTAGATTTCATTTTTTTATTCCTTTACGTATGCATCTGCATTAGCATCAAATGGATTGGTACGTATGATTAATGCAATCATGTATGGGTAATGTTTGTTGAGGTACCTTAAATAATAAATCCATTCATGAATTAATATATTATAAATTCTTTCCATATCTCCATTTAAATGGTTGAAATCAACATCAGTAACTTTGCTTAAGTCAGGTCTGTGTTCTAATTCTTCGTCCAAATGAAGAATAGCAGTTAATAATTTTGAAAATTCTTCTTTTTCCAGTAAATTAGGGTTGTTTAGCAAACCCACAATAAATTCTCTTTTATTAATTAGCAAATTTCTAATGTTAGTTAAATATTCTTCCCTATCTTCGGAAGTGACATCTGCCCTAAAAGGAATATTGATGTTTTTAATTTCTTTTAATTTGTTTTCGTAATCTTTATCATCCCAGCTTTTAATTGATTCTAAATAGCTAGTATCTGCTTTATGTTTATTCACAGAACTTAATTGACTAATTAAATCATTTCCAACTTCAGAAAAGAATGTGGACATAATCATATCTAATTTTTCCATCATGGCTTCTTTTTCTTTTTTGCTTATAATTTCATCAAGTACAAATGCTACAATAAGAATATCTACAGGAATGAATCCTAAATGAGTCCAAATATATGAAATAACATGTTCAGGATCTTTTAAAACAAGTATATTTGATCCATAGATAATAATTATTGCTATTACCATTATTATTGAAAACTTGATTTTCCATCTTTTATGGTTATCCATTTTTATAATCTCCCATTAATCTACGTTTTTTAGCTGATATTATTGCTATTGGATTTTCACTCATCATCATAATTCCACGGTCAAGCACTCTGCCTTTAGAAATGTTAACTTCCATAATTTTGGGATTATAATTAAGTTCTTTTAATTTATTAACTGCTTCAACTTTAGTATCAACCAGTATTGCAGTAATAATGATTCTACCTTTGGAATTTAGTTTAGAGTCAATCAGTTCAATAATATTTTCTAATTTACTGCCACTACCTCCAATAATGGCAATGTCAATGTTATCAATATCATTCAGTGCTTTGACCCCATCATCACAGATTAATGTGACATTTTCCTCAAGTCCGAATTTTTCAAGATTCTTTCGAGTTATTTCAATAGCTTCAGGATTTATATCAATTGAGGTAACATTTTTTGCTCTTTGTGCAAATTCACATGTAATACCTCCGGTTCCACATCCTACATCAACTACATTATCCGAATATTTAACATCAGATTTGTAAAGTATTATGGCTCTTATAGCTTCTTTTGTAGGGCCTGGAACATCACATGATTTAATAAAATCCATATCTTCTAACATTTATTCCCACCTTTTAAATAAGTCATTTTCAATATTTAAGGAATCTAAAATTTTACCGACTACAAAATTTATCTGGTCATCAACGCTTGCATGATCCGAATAAAATCCCGGCATTGGAGGTAAAATTATAGCTCCTTCTTGTGATAAGGTAAGCATATTTTTTATATGTGCTGTTCTAAGCGGAGTTTCTCTTGGGACAATTACAATTTTTCTTCTTTCTTTTAAACTTACATCTGCAACTCTTGTAATTGTATTGGCCGCATATCCATGAGCTATTGATGATAAAGTCTTCATAGAACAAGGTACAATAGCCAAACTGTCAAATTTAAATGAACCACTATTTATTGAGGCGGTCAAATCATCAAATTCATAATAATTGTCTGCCAAGCTTATAATATCTTCTATTTCCAAGTCGGTCTCTGATTTGATTACAGTTTTGGCGGCATCACTAATAATTAAACTGTTTTCTATTTTCAATTCTTTTAAGACTTCAACCAATCTTATTCCATATATTACGCCACTTGCTCCGGTTATTGCAACAACTATCATTTTATCACTTAAAATAGTTTTATCTGATCATAATGTATTCCATGGAATTTGTCCCGGTCAATTTCAGGTAAATCCAAATAATGATTTAATTTTAATTTTTCAAATCTTTCCTTTTCTTCAATAGGCACGTAAACGCTAATGTCTGGAATATTAAATCTTGCTTTACTTAATGCTCCGATAATATTAGAAATTTTAGTCAAAGGATATAGTTTATCATCTACACTAACTTGTGTTTTCATTTCATCAAAGCGAGGATATTCTGCAATATTGATGAAAACATAATTTTTATCCATGTTGAAATCTTCTGCGATTTCTTCTTCAGCTTTTCTAAGGTTCTTCTGTTCAATTTTATATAATTTTTCGGGAGCTTTAAAGTTATCCAGCCTTATGGTTTTCACTCTTTTTGGTATGATTCTGTTGTCTAATCGATTAATCATATCTCTAACTATTTCATCATCACTTTGTCTAAACAGTGTGATTATATCCGAATCGTCGTATTTGTACATGTCGTTTTCATTAATTTTTCCTGAATCAATCTCTCTTTTCAATGCTCTTCTAAACATTGAATTGACTATTCTTGTGGTGTGGTGTTGGTAAACACTCGGATACATAAAATATCTTGATACTAAAGCCCCTTCCGCTGCTTGAACTCCTTTTATGTCCAGTATTAATCCATCGTCTAGTTTTAAATTGGATATTATTCTTTCATAATCAATTACTCCATAAGCCACTCCTGTATTGTGGGAGTCACGTTGAAGGTAGTCCATTCTGTCTACATCCAATTCTCCAGAAATGATTGGGCCAAGTTTTCCATCCCCATTAATGATGTCAACTATTTCTTTGGTGTTGAATCTTTCACTAAGCAGGTCATACATTGATGTTTTTTCAATCACATGTTTTGTAAGTTCTTCATGAGGAAATGAAAGTACTCCTTCTGACACATGGGAAAATGGGCCGTGCCCAATGTCATGAAGAAGGCCGGATATTCTAACTAGTTCGATTTCTTCTTTAGCCAAATCTAGTTTGGTTGCTAGTTTTGATGCCAGATACATTGTTCCTATACAATGTTCAAATCGTGTATGATTTGCTCCAGGGTATATTAAATTAATCAATCCTAATTGTTTAATTCGTCTAATGCGTTGGAATGGTGGCATATCCATTACTTTAACTTCAAATTTGCTTAAGTTAATATCTCCATAGACACTATCCCTTATGAATTTTTGCTTTTTACCCATCAAATCACCTTATAATTTCATTCCATGCATCATCTGCTATTTCTATTATACTATCAGTCAAATTTGTAATAACTGTCGTATTATTGGTGTGTTTCTGTGTTGTATTCTGAGTTTTAGGAATTATTACTTGAACGTTATTGATTTCATTAGGTTTAAATGAATCATCCTCGATTGCAGTAAGTTTTTTGGCGTTTGAATTGTCTATATCCAATATGCTTGCACATACACTGCTCAAAACAAATGCCAATACCGCAAGTATTAAGAATATTATTAAATATACTTTCGTTGATTCTTTCATTATAACACGATTTTTATTTTGATTATAGAATTTTGTATTTTATTTAAAACTTTATCTGTAATTTATTTTTATTTTAAGTGTTATTTAACTTTTTCAATCTTTTTGCACTCATTCAAATTTAACTT
>CACXWH010000065.1 GCA_902771225.1 uncultured Methanobrevibacter sp.
AACCGGACAAGCCAAATTAAATATTAATTTAATAGCCGGAGAATACATAATTACATCCTCATACAACGGTGCCAATATTGCAAACAAAATAACAATAACCACATAAGTAAATGAATAATTTCATTTACTTCTTTTTTTATTTTTTTATAAACCTAAAAAAACAATCCCATTATTAATAAAATTAGGAATAACAAAATATTTGCTCAATTTTTAGTTAAAACTAAACAACGAATAATTTAAATATTATTTGGACAAATATAAGATTAAAGTGATTGTATGGAAAAAACCAATTATCTGATAAAGAAAAATAATACTCAAAAAGTCTATTTAACGGAAGATACTCTAGAAATAACCTTAATTTTAAATGAAGATTATCCATACATTATGGACTCCATAAGAAAAGAAAACTTTATCCTTAAAAGTGAAAAATGTAATTTATTCAAAGAATTGGTATTTGATAATAAAGTAGTTGGTTTTTGTTCTTATGACTTTTCAAGAGAATTTATGACTGCAGCTTTAAATAATATTTATGTTTTACCAGAATTTAGAGGGAACAACTTATTTAAAGAAGAATTTGAGAAAACAATGATTGAACATAACAAACCAAGCATTATGGAACCAACTCGACTTATAATAGAATTGCTAATCAAATACGGATATGCTAGAAAAATTAATGACAATATTGTTGCAAGTGCTATTGAATTAATAGTTCCTGGAGAACATGTTATAACAAATAAAGAAATAAAAAATGAAGAGGAATTATCAACCCATTTTTATGATTTAAACATTTGTGCTCCCATCCACTTACTTGACATGGACAACTGCATAATAGCTTATAGTTTAACATTAAATGATGATATAATCAGATATGATTGTATAGAAAATAGATCCAAAATCAATGATGATTATTTTAAACAAATAAAAGAGTTATTCATCAAAAAAGAAGAAGAAATTTTAAAAATATTGGTTGAATTGGAAGAAAAGCTCCCCTTAAAGGAATTTAGCTTAGAAGAAATTATCGGAAATGATGATGAACTATCACCATACATCGAAACATTGATTGATGATGCACATATTACATATTCAAAAGCTTTAGAAATTAAAGAACAAATTAAAGAGGAATACGAAGCAGGTATGATTCTAAATGAATCATTATTAATTAGACTTGCTTATTTATTTAATATTCCGGAAGCACCTACTTTAATAACACATGATAAAACGTGCCATTATTGTGAAATGCCTATAGATGATCATGATAAATATTGCCACTATTGTGGAATTAACTTAAAATATAGTCCAAATGATGTTGAAAATACATTAATTAATTCAGTTAGCCAATTTGATAGTAAAATTGACATTGTTGAGGATATCAGATACATTGCATATAAATTTTTAAAAATGATATATGAAAAAATTGACTTTGAATATGCAATATTTATGGTAGAAAATAATTTTAATATTAATTTTAAAGTATTAAAAAAGTATTTAAAGAAAAATAACTATATTAAAGATGAGCATATTACTCAAAATGGAATTGATTTTTTAAATCATCACCCTCTACATTACTATGAAAAATATAATATGGATATTGTAGATTATACAAAATTTGAAGAATATTTCTGGCAAAACTCTAATTTGAATGGGAATGAAATCTGTTTAAAATTCTTAAATAACTATGATGACAAAGATATTGAAGAAATAAAAGAAGAAATTAAAAAAAATAGTTAATATGTATTTCTTTTTGATAATGCCATATAAACAATAAATATTCCTATTAACAATAATACTATTTGTGGAAATATTGCAAATAAAATTGCAGGAATTATTTTTAGCTCAGCCAACATCCACAGAAGTGCATAAATAATAAGCAAAATTCCAAATAATAATGCAAACTTAGTAATATAACTCCTTATTGCATATTCATCTAAACCAGGTATTGGCATCAAAACACCTACAATTCTTTTGTACCAACAGAAGTTCCAACAATGACACGGTCCACCATCTGTGAGAATATACCATTTTCCACAACACCAGGAATTGTGTTTAAATCTATTTCTAAATGTTGAGGACTATCTATTTTACTAAATTTAGCATCAATAACAAAATTACCATTATCAGTTATTACCGGACCATCTTTTCTTTGAGCCATTCTAATCTCACATTCTGCACCCATATCTTCCAATTCTTTAATAACAACACGAGATGCATCAGGAATGACTTCAACAGGTACTGGAAATGTTCCCAATTCATTAACTACTTTAGATTCATCAACGATGACAATAAACTCTTTTGCAGCATAATCAACTATTTTTTCTTTAGTATGGGCTGCTCCACCACCTTTAATAAGATTGAATTCCCCATCAACTTCATCTGCACCATCTACAGACAAATCAATGTCATTTTCTTCCAGGGTAGTTATTGGAATATTCCATTTTTTAGCAAGTAACAATGATTGAAATGAAGTCGGAATTCCTTTTACATTTATCCCTTCTTCAGCCATTCTCATACCCACTTTTTCAATGAAATAATGAGTTGTAGAACCAGTGCCTAATCCTAAAACCATTCCATCTTCAACATATTCAGCAGCCTTATATCCTGCATTTTTTTTACCGGAATCATTTTTACTAGCATTTTTCATAATTAACACCATATTAAATAACAAAAGCTAAAGTAAGTTTATTAAGAGCATATCCTTTTTTACATTCTTTATGTTTTCCTTGATTTTTAATGACAATGCATTTATCATTTTCCATTAATCCATCAGGGAAGCATAAATCATGAAATTCACAATATTCATCACATTTAGGAGCTTCATATGTAAAAGTTGAGCCTTCAAAAATATTTTTAGAAGGTGTTAAAACGTCGATTTGAGCTCTTTCAATCTCAACTGGAATTACGATATTCTGAGAATGAACAGGGCATTTTTGTTCAGTATCCTTAACATCCGTAATCACATATTTTCTATTTAATTCTAAGCTATCAACACAAGATGATTTGAATCTACAATTTTTACATTCCTCAACAGACCCCAAATAAACAAATTCGACACCTTTTTGAGCTAACTCTTTACCAATTAATG
The DNA here is from genome assembly GCA_902771225.1 of uncultured Methanobrevibacter sp. GTDB lineage: Archaea > Methanobacteriota > Methanobacteria > Methanobacteriales > Methanobacteriaceae > Methanocatella. The sequence continues at coordinate 3,080 of CACXWH010000065.1, forward strand.
TAATCATTAAATCACCTCAGTATTATGTGCTAATTCATAAGCAGCTTCTTTTGAAATACCATTATCTCCCAAAATAGTATATCTTTCAGGCCTTATTTTATGAGCCATTAATAACGCTTCAATTATGTCATCATCACTGATTCCCAATTCCCGAGCATTAATTGGTGCTCCAACAGCTTTAAGACAATCCCTTATGAACTTCCAATCCCCACCATATAATGCCATCATCAATATAGATCCGACACCACATTGTTCACCATGCAATTTGGGTTTATCAAGGATTTTATCTAGAGAATGTGAAAACATGTGTTCAGATCCGCTAGCTGGCCTACTAGAACCTGCAATACTAATTGCCGTACCACTACTAAATAATGATTTCATGACAATTCTTGCACTTTCCTCAAGACCAGGTTTGATATTTTGAACATTATTAGTGATTAATTTAGCAGACATTATTGAAAGAGATGCAGCAGATTCACTGTATTCAACATGCTTTAATCTATGGGCCAGTTCCCAATCTTTCACAGCCGTGAAATTTGCTATTAAATCAGCACATCCCGCAGACAATAATTTAAATGGAGAATCTGCAATAATTTTACTATCACCAATAAGTGCAATTGGTGCATTTGCCTTAACTGATGTAGATCGGTTCGGATTTTTAATTGAAGCTAAAGGAGATACAATACCATCATGTGAAGCGGTGGTTGGCATTGAAACAAAGTATACGTCTTTTTTAAATGAAGCATATTTTGCCACATCAATTATTTTTCCTCCACCAACACCTACAACAAGAGTATCAGAATCAATATGTTCTTCTACTTCCTCTACACTATCAAATGAAGCATTATTAATAATTTTAACATCAACTTCATAATCATTTTCTTCAAGGTTTTCGATTACATATCTTGCCCCTGCATCATAAGTACTGTGGCCTGTGATAATTAAAGTCTTTTTTGATAAGTGTAAACTTTCAAAAATCTCTGCAGTTTCATAAATGACATCAGGACCAATGTAAACTTCACGAGGCATTTGTATTTTCCGATGATTCATAAATATCTCCTAAAAAATAATTATACATTTTTATATATAGAATCATTATATTAAATAACTTTTCTATTTAATTTTAAATAATATTAAAAACACATATTTATATATTATAAAAGAATTAGGTGATATGGTGGAAAATTTTAGTGAATGGTTTCATGATATTTTAGAAGAAGCAGATATTACAGATTCAAGATATCCTATTAAAGGAATGGCTATTTGGATGCCTTATGGATTTAAAATAAGAAAGTATATGCTTGAAAAAATTAAAGAACTTTTAGATAAAGATCATGATGAAATATTATTCCCGTTACTTGTTCCTGAAGCAGAACTTGCAAAAGAAGGAGAACATGTTAAAGGATTTGAAGAAGAAGTATATTGGGTTACCAAAGGCGGAAAAAATGATTTGAATGAAAAATTAGCCCTAAGACCTACCAGCGAAACTGCAATTTATCCAATGTATTCTTTATGGATCAGATCACATATTGATTTACCAATCAAATATTATCAAGTAGTCAACACATTCAGATACGAAACAAAACACACTAGACCTTTAATTCGTGTTCGTGAAATTACTACATTTAAAGAAGCTCACACTGCTCATGCAACTAAAGAAGAGTGTGACAAACAAATTGAAGATTTTATAGAAATTTATAAAGAATTTTTAGATAGTTTTGGAATCCCATATTTAATTTCAAAAAGACCAGTATGGGATACATTCCCTGGTGCTGACTATACTATGGCATTTGATACTATAATGCCTGACGGAAAAACCTTACAAATAGGTACAATCCATAATTTAGGCCAAACTTTTGCAAAAACATTTGATATTACCTTTGAAGATAAAGATGGTGAACATAAATATGTCTACCAAACCTGTGCTGGAGTATCAGACCGTGTTGTTGCATCAATTATTGGAATTCATGGTGATGAAAAAGGACTTCGCCTTCCACCAATGGTTTCACCTAATCAAATCACAATCATTCCAATCATATTTAAAAAAGGAAAAGAAGAAGTATTGGCCAAATGTGAAGAAATCAAATCCTTATTGGAATCTGCAGGATTACGCGTAAATATTGATGATAGAGATATTAGGCCAGGTAAAAAATTCTATGATTGGGAATTGAAAGGAACACCATTAAAACTTGAGCTTGGGCCAAGAGATTTAAAAAACAATATTACAATAGCCATGAGACGTGATGAAGGAGAAAAAATTGAATTAGTTTTAGATGATAATTTAGTAGACAATATTAAAGATTTGCTTGATAAATCCTATGAAAATCTTAAAGATTCTGCATGGAAATTCCAAAAAGAACACATAAAATTCACACAGAATATGGATGAAATCGCAGAATTAGTTGAAGCTGGAAATGTCGTTGCTGTTAACTGGTGCGGTGATGAAGAGTGTGGTAAAAAAATCGAAGAAGAAACCGGTTATGATGTTTTAGGAATTCATAAAGATGCTGAAGCAGGCGCAAAGTGTATAGTTAGTGGAAAAGATGCCAAATATCTTGCATTAGTTGCAAAAACATATTAGTGATTAAAATGGATAACATTTATGCAATAATACCTGTTAGTAAGTTTAAAAATGCTAAAACTCGCCTTTCTCCTTTTTTAACAGAAGAAGAAAGAGAACATTTGTTAAAAGCTATGCTTCATGATGTAACTGACACATTAAAAAAACATGTGGATAAAATATTCATTATCAGCGCTGATGAAGATGTTTTAAATTACGCGAAAAGTTTAAAATTAGATACGATATTAGAACATGATAATTCTAATTTAAACAAAGCATTAACCCAAGCAATGAAATATTGTAAAGGAAAAACAAGAAAAATTTTAATTATACCTTCCGATGTTCCATTAATTGGAAAAACCAATATTAAAATGTTAATTGATTCATCTAAGAAATTAGACTTTATCATTGTACCTTCCAAAGGTGGAGGTACAAACACAATTATCATGAAACCTATGGCCATTAGAACCAAATTTGGCGATTTCAGTTATAAAGAACATATTAATGCGGCAGATAAAAAGAACTTGAATCCTCAAGTACATGATTCATTATTCATGGCATTGGACGTTAATACTACTGAAGATTTAGGAGAAATAATGGTTCATGGTGAGCGAACCCATACAAGACAATACTTGAAAGAATTAAAAATTAATGTAGAGTCCATTCATGGAAGTGAACGTTTAAAAGTTACCCGAGGCTAATCATGGTCGTAATGTCAATTGCCGGAGTTGATCCGTCAGCAGGTGCAGGAATATATGCCGATTTAAAGACATTTCAAGCACATGGCGTTTATGGATGTGGTGTTGTAACTGCTTTAACAGCCCAAAATCCTTATAAAGTATTTTCTTTAAGTCCTGTTGATAAAAATTATGTGTCAGAACAAATCGATGCTGTTTTAGATGCATATAACATTAAATATGTTAAAACTGGAATGTTATATTCCTCAGAAATCATTAAATTAGTTTCAAAAAAGATAACTGAATATGATCTAAAGGCAGTAGTTGATCCTGTAATGGTTGCAACCTCTGGTGGAGATTTAACTAAAAGTGATTTGGCAAATGCTCTAAACAAATATTTACTTCCAAAATCTATTTTAACCACACCAAACATTGCTGAAGCTGAAAAATTAACTAATTTAAACATTAAATCTAAAGAAGATGCTATTAAATCAACAGAAAAACTCCCATGCAACTCCCTAATAACCGGAGGACATTTGGACGGGATAAATACAATGAATATTAATGGAGAAATTACAATTAAAAAACAGGAACTACTTGAAAGTAATAATCTCCATGGAACAGGATGTAATTTATCATCAGCCATTGTAGCTAATTTAGAAAAAGGAAATAGTTTAATTAATTCCTGTTTAAAATCATTTGATTATGTTTATGAAGCCATTAAAAATGGGAATTACGGAACATTAATAGCCAAATTATAATTGTTTTAAACGATTCAAAAATTTCTTAAATAGAAAAAAATGGGAGGAAACTATCCTCCACCAGGTATAGTATATTTATCATTTATTCCATAAAATATACCGTCACCTTTTCTTTTTTCAGTAACATTTGATAATGCATTATTAAATATTATATTCAATAGCTTATATCCATCTTTATCAATAAACTCTGTTATGTTAGTGTTATTTTCCCTTAATTTTAACGCATCTTTTTCAATGCCAAAACATGCTGCATATATTACTTGTGAAGAGTTTTCCTCAGCTGATTCCGGAGGATATCTACTAGTTAAATCGCTAGATTTTAAATAATCTCTGAAATTGGACCAGTCTTTTTTTATTTCTTTTCCATTATGTGTAAATTTACCATTTTCCATAATGTCTTTGTAGTTTTTACCATCAAAGTCATTTTCATTTTTAAATGCTTTAATCAACTCTAGGAAATCTTTTTCGAATTTATTAGCAATTGAAGAATTATTACTTTGTTTTGCCATCTGTTTTAAGTTGAATTTTTTATTTTTATTCATTGTTTTAAGTAATTTAAGAGCCAATGATTCAGAAGTTTTTAATTCACCTTTATTTGCAATTCTGAGAGTTATATTTTTCATAACTTCCATATCTCCAGGCGTTAACTTTTTACCAACATCATAAGATTCATCTAATGTGATTTCAGATTTTATTTGATCTTTATTGATTAAATCAAGTATTGTAAGAGACAATATGTCCACATTTATTTCATTATTATTCTCAAATAATGTATTAATTATAGGGAATGAATCATCAGTTGGAGGATTTTTAATGTTTGCATCATCAAAATTTTTATTTTTAAATCCTAACATTTTAAAACCTCATTTATATAAAAAAATTATTCTTCATCTTTTAATGATTCCAAGTAAGCTTCACGGATTTCTTTTACAAATTCATCGTTTCCTTCAATGATAGGTCCTGTATAATCACAGTCTTTACAGACACATTGTGACCAATTTTGGGGGATAATCCAATCAATATTTGTAGAACCACATCTTGGACAAATTTTATGCATCATAATTATCACCTAATTAATATTAAAAATAAATTATTATATAAATTTTTTTTTGATGTTAGTAGATTTAGAATAGTATAAAAACTATTCTTCCATATCAAGATGGTCTACTATTGAATCCTGAAAATTTAAAAATTCCTTTGATTCTCTATCTCTAGGTCTTTTAATATCTACTTCAATTATTTTAGCAATTTTGCCTGGATTTTTATCAAGTACAACAATTTTATCAGCAAGAAAAACTGCTTCCTCAACATCATGTGTTACAAAAACAATCATATTTTTAAATTTATTCGAAATATCAATAACCTTTTCTTGAAGCTTGTGTCTATTTTGTATATCCAATGCAGAAAATGGCTCATCCATAAGCAAAATAGGCGGATTATTAAGTAAAGATCTAATAATTGCAACCCTTTGTTTCATACCTCCAGAAAGTTCATTGGGATATATCCTAAACCACTACTTGAACCAACCATCTCTGCTGATATTGTACACATTAAAGCAATTCCAACACCTACTTTAAGACCGGAAATTATATATGGAATTGCAGAAGGAAAAATTACTCTTTTAAGTACATTCCAATTATTTGCCCCTAAGGTTTGGCGGATTCAATCAATACTTTATCCGTTCTTTTAACTCCATCTGCAGTATATACTAAAATAGGGATACACAACCCATAAAAATAATAAATACTGCTGGAACAGAACCTATACCAAACCATAAGATTGAAAATGGAATCCAAGCAACTGGAGGAACAGGCCTTAATATACTTATAACAAAAGAAGTTAATTCCTCCAATGTTTGATTCCGCCCAATAAGAATCCCTAAAGGAATAGCAATAACAGATGCTAAAATCAAACCAGAGAATACTTTAATTAAAGTATTAATAGTATTTTCAATTAATGAACCAGAACTTAAACTATGAATTGCAGAATGACATACATCAATAGGACTAGGCAATATATACGGTTTTACTAAATGAAGACCACTAGTTATAATGTACCAAATAACAAGTATAACAATTGGTAAAATAAACGGCAAAATTTTTCTTTTATCACATCACATTTAAAAAATTTATACGGAATTAATATGACATTTATTATATTAAAACTTTAAAAAAAATAGAAAAAATAATGTAGAAAACTACATTATTAATCATCACTCACTTCAATAGCTTCAACTTCAATTTCATTACTATAGTCATCGTCTAAAACAGATTTAGTACTTAAAGCACCAAAAAGCATTGTTGATAAATTATGAATAAGTGAAGATGTTGATGGAGTAATAACGCCTAAAGCACCTAAAACAAGTAAAGAACCATTAACAGCAACAATTCTTCTATAATTTGTATTTATCTTATCAAACATTCCATTACTTAATTTTCTTAAAGTAACAAGATCATGCAAATCATCTGATAAAAGTGAAATATCAGCTACTTCACGAGCAATATCAGAGGAATGTTTCATAGATACAGATACGTCCGCCGCTGCAAGAGCCGGTGAATCGTTTATCCCATCACCAACCATAATAACGGTTTTACCCTCATCTTTTAATTCTTCAACTATACGAGATTTATCTTCGGGAAGTACTTGTGAGCGATATTGAGTAATTCCCAATGCTTTAGCACTAGATTGTGCAGCACTTTCACTGTCTCCAGTAAGCATAATAATATTTTCAATACCTAATCCTTTTAGTTCATCAATGACATCTTTTGCTTCTTCACGTACAGGATCATCAATACATATGAGACCTTCAAGTTTACCATCAATTGCCATGTAAACAACAGAGTGTTCCTGAACTTCTTTTTTAATTTTCTTTTCTTGAGTTTTATTTATTTTAATACCTTCATCATCAAATAAGAAGTGCCTACTACCTATTACAACACGTTTGTCATCATAAGTAGTTGCAATACCATGAGCAACAATGTATTCAACTTCACTGTGGTCTTCTTCATGCTTTATTCCTTCCTCTTCAGCATGTTTTACAATAGCTGTTGCAATACTATGTGCAAAATGCTCTTCAATACATGCAGCCATTCTTAAAATATCTTCTCTAGAATATCTTTTTGTCATTGGGAAAACATGAACCACTTTTGGAGAAGCATTAGTTAAAGTTCCAGTTTTATCAAAGACTATTGTATCTGCAGTTGCATAACTTTCAAGGAATTTTCCACCTTTTACCATCATACGATTATCAGATGCTTCCCTCATTGCAGATATAATTGATAATGGAGTTGTTAATTTAATAGCACATGAAAAATCAACCATCAATACAGATAATGCTCTTTTAGCATTTCCCGTGAATAGATATGTTAATGCAGTTGCTAAAAAGCTATAAGGAACAATAGAATCAGCCAATTCTTCAGCTTTGCTTTGAGCGTCAGCCTTTAATTCTTCGGAATTTTCAATTAAATCAATTATTTTGTTTAATCTTGTTTCTTTATTAATTGAATATACTTCCACGATAATATTTCCTTCTTCTATTACTGTTCCGGCATGAACGGTTTTACCCGCCCTTTTATGAACGGCTAATGGTTCTCCAGTCATTGAAGCCTCATTAACCATAGCTTCACCATCGACAACTTTACCATCAACTGGAATTATATCTCCCATATGTACTTTTATTTTGTCTCCTTTTTTAATTTCTAAAGCAGAGCATGGTTCTTCCGTACCATCTTCTCCAACTAACCATAGAGTATCAATGTTTAAAGCCAAACTATCTCTTAAAGTACTTTTAGCTTTTTGTACAGTATACTCTTCTAATGCATCAGATATTGCCAACAAGAACATCATTGAGGTTGCGGGTTCAAAGTCCCCTTGCCATAACGCGCCAGCAACAGCAGCACCATCAAGGAGTGCAACATCAACTCTAAAACTAGTTAAACTATCTAAACCTTCCCAAAGGAATTTTGAAGCATGTAAAAGAGTGAAAAATCTTTTAAGTGGAATTGGATAAAATATCCTACCAAATAGTCGGCGTCCAAACATCTTAACTAATTTTAATATAAAATCGTCAGTGATTTCTTTTGAAATTTGAAGTTGTGTAGGTTCGCCTTCAAATAAATCATCCAATGTGATTGAATCCAAAATATCAAATATTTTACTTTTATTTTCAACACCAACATAATATATTAAAATACTTCCATTTCTATGGGAAGTATAGACCTCATTGATAAAATCATTTTCTAAAAGTAATGAAGCAAGGCCATAGCCTTCCTCTTTAGTGAAAGCCCATTGACCAGAACGAACTCTTAAACGAGTTCCTTTATCATACATTACTCTATATTTCATTCCTACACTACCAATATTAAGCTATTTATTTTCGTCTTCTTCTTCCAGTTTGTTTTTCGGCTTCTTTTTCAGCTTCTTCTTCCTCTTCTTCTTCATCTTCGATGTAAATTTGTTTTTTTACTTCAGCGTTTGCATCGACGACCATGTCTTCAGCATCGTCCCTTATATCTTGGAAACATTCTTCTGCATCTTTTTTAGCAGATAAAACAGAAGCCATACCTTTAGTACAGGCGTCTTTTACAATTTCTGATTCCAATATCTTTTTACCGATGATTGCAGTTGCAATACCACCGGCAAAGATTAATGCATGTTTATGTCTTAATACAGTTTCAATATATTCATCTCTACGCATTTAAATCTACCCTTAATTAAATTTTATATTGGATTAGTAAAAAAAATCCAATACCATTTATATTTTATGTTAGCAATATTATATAAATTTTAGGTTTGCCTAAATCCAAATTAAATTATATCTAAAATTTATTTCAATAATCAAAATATTGCACAATTAATATTAATACTTTAAAATATATAAAATATTCTATTTTATCAATTTTTAGGCAAAACAAATAATTATCGTTTAAGTATATTCAATTTAAAGTAATATCCTTAAAATAAAAGTTAGTTATACCAAAAAATTTATAATTGATAAAGTAAAAATTTATTTACATTAAAATTATGGTGATAAATCTTGAATGAACATAAAAAGCTATTCTCAAAAATAGGATTTAATTACCTGCTTCTCGCATTACTTCCAATCCTATTTCAAATAATATTAGTAAATATTATAGCATTATGGGATGTTAATTTTATAAAAAACATAAATAATCAAACAGTGATATCCTCCTTAACAAATTACATAATTATATTACCAGTCTTCATTTATTTAATGAATAAAATCGAATCAACAAAAATAACCGAAACAAAACTTGGAATTAAAAAATTTTTAATATACTTATGTATAGCATTAACATTAATGTGGATTGGAAATATAATAGGATTAGTGATAACCCAAATACTAGGAAATGCCATTACAAACGAAATAGTAAATCCAATAGAAGAATTAATTCAAAATTCAAGTATTTATATAAATTTAATAATAATAAGTATTATCGCACCAATATTTGAAGAACTATTTTTCAGAAAATTATTAATTGATAGAACAATAAAATATGGGGCTACACTATCAATACTCCTATCAGCATTTATATTTGCATTATTCCATGGTAATTTAAACCAATTTTTCTATGCATTCCTGCTTGGAGCATTTTTTGCATATGTATACACCAAAAC
>CACXWH010000066.1 GCA_902771225.1 uncultured Methanobrevibacter sp.
GCCTTCAGGAACTGCTTGATGAAGCGGAAAAAGATGAAGCAGACAACGTCAAATGGAAACACCGCCGTGTTAAAACTAAATTGCTTAAATACAGACAATTCCTATTAGACAACTATTCTTTAAACACCGTTAGAATACATATGTCTGCTGTCTCAAAATTTTACAGATTTTATGACATCGAAATCAATCCCCTACCAAGATTGAACATGAAATCTGTGAAAAAACCAACACCAATCTATTTTAAAGATTTGCCTGATAAGGAAATTATAAGGGAAGCTTTAGCAATTTCCCCACCTGTAATAAAAGCTATAATATTGTTTTCCTGCTCAAGCGGTTGTGCCAGAGCTGAAACATTGAGTCTGACAATTCAGGACTATATCGATGCTTTATCAGAATATCTTCCAAACAAAAGAATGGACATCTATCAGATAATTGATTATTTGAATGACAATGATAATGTAGTACCTACTTTTAACCTCAGGAGAATTAAAACAAATAAATATTATACTACATATTGCAGTCCTGAAGCAGTTAAAGCTATAAATGCATATATTCTAACAAGAACTGACAATGTAACTCCCGAAAGCCAATTATTCAGAATGTATGAAACATACTTCATCAGATATTTCCAAAAAATCAATGATGAACTTGGCCTCGGTAGAGTCGGACATTACAGCAGATTCAGAAGCCATATTCTTAGGAAATTCCATGCTTCCGCATTGTACAATGACGGCATGAGTTTGGATAACGTGAACGATTTGCAGGGCAAGGCCAAAAACAAGACCGACCAGGCTTACTTCATGATTAATCCTGAAGATTTGAAGTATGAATATATCAAGCATCTGCCCGCCATTACAATAAATACCGATGTCGAAAAACTATCCATCAAATCTCCGGAATATATGCAGATGGAAAGGGAAAATGAGGAATATAAACAAAAGATGGATAAACTTGCAGCAGATATGGCTCGCATCATGGAACGTTTACCTGACGAAGCCAAATAATTTTGATGAAGTTTGAAATGTAATTTATACATTTCAACATTTTTTCTTATTTTTTTTCTAAACACCAATTTTCAAAACATCGGTGATTATTTTTTTAGGGTGTACAATTTAATATATAATAACTCTTTTTACTGAATTTTATTCATTAAAATATGAATAGTAATGTTTATATATTCAAAATTACAAACTATGATTAGCCATTACTAAGTGAAAGCAATTTTACGAAGTGAGAACAATTTTTCACACTCGTACAACTTTTTTTTAGTACGGCTTGAAAATCAATATCTGGAGGTAAAATATCAAAAAAAGCAATGAGAAAAAAAGATCATAAAAAAGGATTATAAAAAAAATAATTTTATTTGAATAACGAGCTTATAAATATTATTTTTTAACATAATCCTAGTGGGTCAGTAAGAAAAATAAAAATAATTGACAGAGTCTGCAAACCATGTTAAAAATTAATACTTTTCAAAACTTAACCCAATATTTAGTTTATTTTAAGGAATATATAAATATTTATACATTTTAAATTAAAAGACTTATTTTACTCTAAATATCCGGTAAAGAATGGAAAACTATTTTTAACAATCAACTATTTTTATTTTTGAAGACTTCTGACCCACACTGAGTTTTAAACTGTTGAATATTTACATCCGCATAATGATGGGAAAAAATAGGAGAAGAAAAACAATGTGTGAAGTAATAAAACCACGGTCTAATGAAATAATTATTTTCAATAACTTTAGAGCACTTGAAGAATGTATTGCTGAAATTCAGGAAAACGAAAACATTCAAAGTGAAAGGGAATTTTTCAAGTCATACAGAATCAAGATAATGAAACTGGATTAACACCCGGAAGGCGAACTAAAAATTAAAAAATATAACAGGAGTCTGCAAATCATGTTAGAACAAGATGTAAATGGAGTACCTCATGTATTGGTCCCAAAAGATGTATGGGACGATATCATGGCTGTATTCGGCGAATATATGAAAAAAGGTGAATAGAATGAATAGCTATTCACCATTTGCAAAACATTGCATTAATGGAGATGATCAAATGACAACCTCCATTAATCAATTTGAAATAATTATCACGGCATTTTAACTCACAATGGTGAAATTAAAGTTGCCAAATGTGATGTAGAACAAACAATCCTCCATATTGATGACAATGGTACTGTATTAGTTAGAGGCAGGAAAAAAGCATACGTTACTCAAATTCATGCAAAGCTATTGTCATTAATGCACTATGCTGCTGAAGGTGATATTGGATTTGTAAAATTCAGAAGAGGCGAAGCATTGTAGGATTTAGGAAAAATAAAGGAGCTCGTAAAAATGTCTAAACCAGCTAGATTATATCCTAAACCTGAACCGATGAACCTCAATCCAAGATTAATATTAATTGGCAGCATATTATTTGCTTTAGTGATAGGTTGGATTGGAATTATAACAAGTACTGTAGGATTATAAAAAGGTGATAAAACATTCATCCATACAGCTTTAAAAATTCTTTCATGTCAGTGGATTGCAACAATGGAATAATCTTTATAATTTCCTCTTCTTTAAAATCCCACCATTTTATTTCAAGCAGTTTTTCAATGGTTTCTTCATCAAAACGATATTTGATTACTTTTGCAGGACTTCCCACCGCAACGGCATATGGTGGAATATCCTTTGTAACCAGTGAATTTGCACCTATGATTGCACCGTCACCAATGGAAACTCCAGACAATATTTTGGAGCCGTGACCAATCCATACATCATTTCCTACAGTTATATCTCCTTTTGATTGAGGATGACCTTCAATATAACTGAAATTTTCCATCAATGCATTAAATGGATAGGTAGTTATGAAATCACCTCTATGATTTCCTCCCAAAAGAAATATGACATCAGCAGTTATTGAAGAGAATTTACCGATTTTTAACTTAGTTTTATTATCCCACTCCAAAACATCAAAAAATCCATAGGTATAATCACCTACAGTAACATTATCGCCAAATCTTTTGAAATGATTATTTAGCTTTTCTTTTATTGCAAACAATTCTTCGATTTCAGATTTCTTTTCAATATTGCTTTCTGGAAATATTGAATTAGGATTTTCCATATATTTGCTTAACTTATTGAAAAAAAGTCCTAAATGATACCCATAAACAAATGTATGGTTGGATGTGAGCGTTACAGCTATTTCACCATTTTCATATTTACCCCAATGTACAATAGGGAAATATGTGTCGCTATCGGTAGGCATATCAATAAATCCTGTATAATCCATCCAAGGAAGACATGACAATATAGCGAATGGCTGGTCGATAAATTCCGGTTTAAATACATGACGATAATCTTCAGGATTATCTTTTATATTCTGAAGATAATCGTTCCACTCTTTGAATGATTTGAAATCATCAATTGAACCAATGCAAACATCATCAGTAAAGTTATCCTCATTAAGCAAAGGAATAATGACATTTGTGTGTTCATACTGTCTGCATTCGCCATCAACGATATACTGCTTTAACTCAGGTATATCCTCCAATGTCCTATAAATGGCTGCAACACACAAATTAAAAAAAGAAAATTTATTGTCTTTTGAAAATTCATATAGGTTTTGACATTTTATAACTGAAGTAATAGTGTACCTTGCAGTAATATGGAACTGTCTGAAATTCAAATCTTCTTCTTTTATATCAAATGTTTCATATGGATATATATTCATTTTATCTACCATTTAACTAAATGCATCTGAGATGGATTCAGGATCTATTTTAAATCCAGTTGCAAATGTAAATCCATTAATTATTTCCATAGGTTCTTTTGATGTGACCAAATCAAATGACCATAATGATAAGATAAAGTCAGTTAATTTTCTAATGCAAGAAAGCGGCTGATTTTCATTAGCGACCATAAGCAGCATTTCGCTTATGCAATGCATTGTATATTCCAAATCCTGCTCAGTCAATGTCCTATTATGTAATCCGTCATCACGTATTCTCCATATTTGGCATTGAAAATCATCCAAGATAATTATGCCGTTTTTTGCTTTGGCAATCGTTTCGACTGCAAATAAAAAGGATTCATGAATATTGAATTTCTCAATGAAACGAATATTCTCTTCAATTAAATATTCTCTCCGGTAAATGGTAGCCCATGGTTCCAAATAATTGAAGTCCATTAAAACAGTAAAATCATCAGGAGATACTTCCACTCTGCCCAAATCCTGAGTGACCGGAAAAGTGAATTCCCCTACATCAACACAGTATGAAGATTTAACCAAATCAACACCATTTTCTGTAATTTCAGCATAAACCCTTTCAACATATTCAGGAAACATCACATCATCGGCATCAAGGAATATGACGTAATCCGCTGTTGCTTTAGTGATACCAAAATTACGGGATATTCCCGGCCCTTTTTTACCTTCAGGTGATGTATATACAAATACATTATCATATTCATCCTCATACCCCTTTAGAATATCCACACTTCCATCAGTTGACTTGTCGTCAATAAAGATTATTTCCAGATCTTCAAAATTGAAAGTCTGATTTTTGATGGATTCAAAAGTCTCTTCCACATATTTTTCAGTATTGTAACTGGGGATTATTACACTAACCTTGTAATTATTCATTATTAGAACCTCCTTTCTGGCCAACAGGTAACTGTGAAGGGTTTAAATGGAAAATTTTCTCATAAAAAAATCCTGCTTTCTGTTCCATTGTTGCATCGGAATTAAAAATTCCGGAACCGCAGATACTCAATATAAATGGTAAAACCGTTTCTATGCATTTTACCGGTTGATTATATTCTACCAAAAGACTGATTATGTTGGCAGAGCATTCAATGGTATTTCCCATTTCCTCAAACTGAACATGCTTATCATGCAAACCTTCCTGTTTTAGATTCCACACATATCCTTCAAGGTTATCAAGCAGAATAATGTCTTTGGTTGTTTTTGTCAATGCCTCCATTGAAAACAGAAAGGCTTCGTGACTTTTATATTTTGTGCTGAACTTGATATCATTGTCCAACAGAAACTGCTTTCTGTAAAGGGTTGCCCAGGCTTCCAGATAATTATAAGAAGTCATCAATGTAGTAATATCATCAGTCGGCACCACAACACGACCCAGATTCTGAGAATAGGAAATCTGTTCTTCAAAACCCATGAAAAATGAAGTCTTTACGATATCCACATCATTTTCCGTCATTTCCTTATAAACAGATTCTATGAATTTTGGTGTTAATTTGTCATCTGAATCTACAAAAGTAATGTAATCCGCACTGGCCAATTCCATACTCCAATTACGGGAAAATGAAACTCCACCTTTTCCTTCAGGAGTGATATATAATTTAACATTATCATATTTGTCAACAAATTTCTGTATAACCTCAACGGAGTTATCTGAGGACTTATCATCAACAAAGATAACTTCTATATCGTCAAAATTAAAAGTTTGGTTTCTAATTGATTCGAATGTTTCACCTATAATATGAGCATAATTATAAGATGAAATCAATACACTAACCTTGTACTCATCCATTACATTCACCATAATTTTTTAATAATATTATATTACCTATTAAGTATATAAATATAGTGTTTTTCGAAAAGTTTGTACTATAATGATATAGGTTGATAAATGACAATAGAGATTCCTCAATGAGTATTTTACAATTTAACGAAGTAAATATCCTATTTGGCCTGTGAAATTTAGTAACTCAAATAGTAAAAACATTCGGAAATATACTATAATTAGTTATCCATGAAAGTCAAATTTTATGATTGAAAACCTTCAAAAATGGATTGGGTAAAAGGAATAAAAAGTCAAGAGGGATTTTCATCAGATAATATGGAAAAAACCAATTATTTTAAGAATTTTAGAGCTATAATGCAATCAATATTGTTAATCTCCATTTAATCATTCCTAAATTACCTTTGACCATATGAATAAAAGAATAGAAAAAATAATATTTAAATAGTGATAAAAATGATGATACCATCTGAAATATCAATTACTTTTCAAATGCTCTCTAACTCTACCTTTTATAATATCAAATTATAAAAGTGTTAAGTATGGATAACGAGCTACTTGAAAATATATTTATAACAAACAACTATTCGCACGAAACACGAAAAGTGAATCGGTCAGTAATGAAGAAGTATTGTGAATTCTATGGTATGAACCTTCAGGAACTGCTTGATGAAGCGGAAAAAGATGAAGCAGACAATGTCAAATGGAAACACCGCCGTGTTAAACATAAACTGCTTAAATACAGACAATTCCTTTTAGACAAATATTCTATAAACACAGTTAGAATACACATGTCTGTCGTCTCAAAATTTTACAGATTTTATGACATCGAAATCAATCCTCTACCAAGATTGAACATGAAATCTGTGAAAAAACCAACACCAATCTATTATAAAGATTTGCCTGATAAGGAAATCATAAGGGAAGCTTTAGCAATTTCCCCACCCGTAATGAAAGCTATAATATTGTTTTCCTGCTCAAGCGGTTGTGCCAGAGCCGAAACATTGAGCCTGACAATTCAGGACTATATCGATGCCTTATCTGAATATCTGCCGAACAAAAGAATGAACATCTATCAGATAATTGATTATCTGAATGACAATGACAATGTGATACCTACCTTTAACCTCAGGAGAATTAAAACAAACAAGTATTACACTACCTACTGCAGTCCTGAAGCGGTTAAAGCCATCAATGCATATATTCTGACAAGGACAGACAATGTAACTCCGGAAAGCCAACTGTTCAGGATGTATGAAACATACTTTATTGGATATTTCCAGAGAATCAATGATGAACTTGGTCTCGGCAGAGTCGGACATTACAGCAGATTCAGAAGCCACATGCTCAGGAAATTCCATGCTTCAGCATTGTACAATGACGGCATGAGTTTGGATAATGTGAACGATTTGCAGGGCAAGGCCAAAAACAAGACCGACCAGGCTTACTTCATGATCAATCCTGAAGATTTGAAATATGAATATATCAAGCATCTGCCAGCCATTACAATAAATACCGATGTCGAAAAACTATCCATCAAATCTCCGGAATATATGCAGATGGAAAGGGAAAATAATGAATATAAACAAAAAGTTGAAAGAATGGAAGCTAATATAGCTAACATCATGGAACGTCTGGGCCAGGAGGAAGCAAAATAGCTTTGTTGAATTTGGTGGAAATTATACTTTCCACTATCTTTTCTTATTTTTTTCTAAATAGCATTAAAACATTATTATGCTATTTTTATTATTAACTGAAGAGTGAAAAACTTTTTTTGATTATATAAAGCGCATTATCAATAGCTTATGATATAAAAGTGATTGTGAGAAATAATTTTAAATCAGTGCAATTGGTTGAAACCATCATCAAATTTCAATGACAAATTGCAATTTTGATTTTATACATTTGATATTTTCTGACTGTCAATCTTGATTCAATGTTTAGAGAATTTTGGAAAAACACATGCCTTATCTTCAAGTATAACATTGTAATAAATGAACGATTAAGCCAAAAATAGAAAACAAAATGTTTATATACACAAAATAACAGACTATGATTAGCCATTACGAAGTGAGAACAATTTTTATGAGTGAGAACAATTTTTCACACTCGTACAACTTTTCTTTTGTGAGGGCTGAAAATCAATATCTGGAGGTAAAATATCAAGAAAATAACAGGAAAAAAAGATCATTAAAAAAGGATTATAAAAAAATAATTTTATTTGAATAACGAGCTAATAAATATTATTTTTCATTATAATCCTAAGGGGTCAGGTAAGAAAAATAAAAATAATTAGACACGTCGCGAAACAATGTTAAAAATTAATACTTTTCAAAACTTAACCCAATTTCTAGTTTATTTTAAGGAATATATAAACATTTGTAAATTAAAAAAAGCAGTGTTTATCTTGTACTAAATATTCGGTAAAGAATTGAAAACTATTTTTAACAACATACTATTTTTTATTTTTCAAAGACTTCTGACTCCTATTGAATTTTAGACCGTTGATCATTTACATCCATTCACGAGATGGGAAAATAGGAGATACAAAAAATGTGTGAAGTAATAAAACCCCGGATGAATGAAATAATAATTTTCAATAACTTCAGGGCACTTGAAGAAGTCATTGCAGAAATTCAGGAAACTGAAAACATACGCAATGAAAGGGAATTCTTCCAGTCATACAGAATCAAAATAATGAAACTGGATTAACACCAGACGATGAACTAAAAATTATAACAGGAGTCTAAAATCATGTTAGAACAAGAAGTAAACGGGAAAACACATGTCTTAGTCCCAAAAGATATATGGGACGACATAATGGCAATGTTCAATGAACATTTGAATAAAGGTGAATAGAATGGACAGCTATTTGCCAGATTGCAGAATCGAACATAATCAGTTCGAAGACAACTACCACGGCATCCTTACCCACAGAGGTGAGATCAAAGTTGCCAAAGGTGATATTGAACAGGAAATCCTCTACATTGACGATGACGGTATCGTATTGGTGGACGGCGGCAAAAAAGCATACCAGACACTAATCCATACCAAGCTATTGGCACTAATCCAATATGCAAAAGCTGGAGATATCGGACTCATCAAGTTCATAAGGGGAGAGGCTTTCATTGTCGGATTCAGGAAAAAAAGGAGTGACTGATATGGAAAGTACAATTCATGAAATGCAGAAAAAGCTTACAGATGGATACTGCATCGGTTTTCACTATGCAAATGAAGGCATTCACTTTCTGCTTTCAAAATCAGATGAATTCCATTTGCTGAACGAAAACACAATAGCAATCCACAGGAAAAACAGAACAATCCAAATAATCAACCTGAACTTCATCAGTGAAATTCGCATCATAAGGAAGTCATACAGATGAGCAAACCAGCAAGATTATATCCGAAAAAAGAAATGAAGTTGAATCCAAAAGTGATTTGGATTGGAAGTATAATATTCGCCATAGCTATCGGATGGTTTGGAATAACAATCTCAAGCTTTGGAACATTATAAAAGGTGAAAGAATGGTAAAAGCCGAACTAATAGAAAATCCAACAGAAAGTGAAATAGTCAAAGTCGATACCATCCCTGATGTCGATGTTGCAATTGAGCAATGGGACGCCTATCAGAGACTCTGCAAAGGATTATTGAATGACAATGACTATCAGGAAATAATTGTTAAAGAAAAAGATGAAAACGGAAACTACGTTAAAGTGAAAAGACACTTCAAGAAAAAGTCAGCATGGCAGAAACTCTCCCGTGCATTCAATGTCGATACCGAAATAGTGGATCGTGAAATTGAGCGAACAAAAATGGGAAGAGTCAGAGAAGCTTATTACTGCGTTAGAGCATCACTTCCAAATGGCCGCAGCGTGGAATCAGATGCATTATGCTCAAGGTCCGAGAAAGGAAAGGACAAAGTCTCAGACCACACCATAATGTCAACTGCAAAGACACGTGCTACAAACCGTGCAATAGCTGAACTCATTGGAGCAGGAGAAGTGTCAGCAGAAGAAATGTCCGCTGAAAAGATTGCAGGACAATCAAAATTTCTAAAAGAGGACAATAGCTAGTTCCTCTTTTAATATTTTTAGGAGAGAATTAAAATGAGCTTTGAAAACACTAAACAGACAATATTTACAGGTACTCAATTGGATTATGAAGAAATTGTAGAAATTCCGGAAGGATATGAAAAAGCAGAATTAAAAGACTTTGAAGATGGAACCCTAATCAGAGGCAGACCTGAAATGGCTTCAGTTTCATCATTTACCTTTGACGATGATGGCGAAGAAAAAACAGTCAACAGATTCAAATTATACATCTTTCAGGATGCAGACAAAATATATGTCGAAATCAATGTTAACCTTAAAAATGATGGTGACATTCACAAAAACGTCAGGAAAGGAAGTGTATTATTTGATTTCCTAACTAGCATTCTTGAATTGGAAAATGCAGGTTCAGTTGGCAAATCCAATATTTTAAGAAATGTTGATCTTTCCGAATATCGTGAATTCGTAAACAGGTTAAGTGAAATGACAATCCAAGTCAAAGAAAGATCCGGAACCTACACATTCTACAGTTTCATTGTGAGGGACGTTCAGGTATAGGTAATTAAAATGAGTGAAGGAAGTTCAGCCATACAAATCAAAAAAGCTATCGGTAATGTCTATAAACCGGATTATGAGTTAACATACTTTAAAAACATAATCAGTGCTTTCTATTTGCAGGGTACAGACCCAGAAGTTGTAGAAAAAATTCTTACTGAATTATACAACCAACTTCCTTCTCATGAGAAAACATTAGATGAAATCATTAAACTCTTCGAAGACATTTATTTGGGCGATGAAAATCCAAAAAGGCATTGAGAGATTCATTTCAGATAAATATGACAAAAAGACCAGTGTTTTGGTGGGACGTGAATTGAATAGGGCAATCATACCATATGATACCAACAAGATTTACAAACTCCA
This sequence comes from uncultured Methanobrevibacter sp., assembly GCA_902771225.1. Lineage (GTDB taxonomy): Archaea > Methanobacteriota > Methanobacteria > Methanobacteriales > Methanobacteriaceae > Methanocatella. The sequence goes on from CACXWH010000066.1 coordinate 10,505, forward strand.
AACCGGCTCTAACAAATACATTGTCATGGACTACAGGAACAATGAAGTCACTACACAGACTATCGAATGGAAAAAAGGAAATGAAGTGGCTGATTACACCAGAGTACTGTTCTGCTATCCTATGAGGATTACAATACATGACAATCCGATAAGTGAAGCTGGAAGAACCTTCAGCATCGAATGGAGAACAACAGACGGAGGACGATTCCATACTAAAGACATGAACATTGTTGAAATCGAACATTATCTCATTGAACACGGTTATGTCCTCTCACGTTACCAATCCAAAGATGTTGTTCCGGGTTTGATTCAAATAGCTATTGAAAATGATTTGGCAATAATCAAAAACGAAATAGAAACTCCAGGTTTCTACTACAACAACGAAACCAAAAGCCTGACAATAGTTGAATTTGAATTGAGAGAAGCCAACATTAACAAAATGAATAAGGCATTGGACTTGATTGAAGATTTGAGAAATTATTTCATAGGTCAGGAAGGAAAGCTTGCAACAACTCTAAAGCATGCAATGATTGTTCCTTTCGGATTTGCCAAAAAGCAAATGGGCTTGCCGTTGGAAAACTTAATTCCTTACATATTTCACTTTGGAAAAGGTGGGAGTGGTAAAACTACTCTTGCCCGTATTGGAGCTTACTTTTACGGCGAACCAGATAGCGAAACCGATATCGGAGGATCTGAATTCGATACCGTTCCAAGAATAGGTGCTCAAATATCAAAATCCACATTTGGATTAATCATAAATGAACCTGTCGGTGTGTTCAATTGCAAAAGCTGCACAGAAACATTGAAAACTTGTGTGGAGAGAACAAATGCAAGACGCAGATATGAAGGAAGGAACTTAGCTATTATCCTTGCATTATCTACGTTATCTTTCACATCCAACAGTCCGTTGCCCAATGTTGAAGGTTTGACAAGAAGATTTGTTCAGCTAATGTATACTCACAGTGAGAAAAAAACAGATGATGAGAAAAGGGAATTTATGGAGCATTTCAAAATGAGCTCTCCTAAAGACTGTCTGTTTCATCATTTGAAGTATCTTGCGGACTTTGTGGTAAATGAAATTAACGAAGATATAGAATTGTTAAGACTGCCTTGGCAGGAACTAAGCAATGAACTGATCAAAAGAGCATATGCCAAATGTGAACGTGAATGTCCTGATTGGCTATTGACATTTGCCGAATCAGTAACGCCTGAAGATCTTGATGATGAAGAAATAGAATATCTGAGAATGTTTTTCATTGACGAGATTAACAAGCACAACAAAAGCATTAAGGTCTATTCGGCCGAAGACGGATATCCGATAAAATATCATGACTATTTCACAGATTCTGTTAAAGACTCAAATGACTTCTATGAACGTGTCTTTAACATTATCAATGAGCGTCTGATACCTTATATGGTGCTGCATCATGGCCGTGATGGTCTTGACTATGTCTGCTTTACAAGCGGTCTTAAAAAGGCATTGAAAAACGCTAATGAAGTATGCTATGACGTGAAGGGAATTGCTGAATTGCTAGGTTGGGAATATAAATCAGTTAAAATACCCAAATCTACAAAAGTAATGGTTGTCAGGTTTGACAAGTTTTTAACATTCCTATATCCGAACTTAAGTGAAAAGGAGGTCAATAAATAAAGTAACTTGCGAGGTAACTTTTGGTAACTTGAGGTAACCTGAGGCCCAAGTTACCTCACCAAAAAAATTTAAATGATTTTTAGCTCTTTATTTTTTGATTAAAGCTATTTAAATTCATTTTATTTTTTCACATTCTGAGGTAACCTGACCCTCAAGGGGAGGGGGCCTATAGTAATGAAAAATACTTGTGTTTGTCAAGTTACTGGGTTACCAAGTTACCTTATTTTGATAAGTTACCAGGTTACCGGGTTACTTTAGATTAACGAGCTGATAAATATGTTTAGATGTGACTGTTATCCAAATCATGAAATCTGCAAAAACAAAAACACATGTGAATTTTGGATACCATTAAATCAAAAACTCAAACAATTAAATCAACAGATATCTTATGAATTGAATATATTAGAAAGCCTAAATCAAAGAAAAAGAGATTACTTCAAGGCATTGTCTGAAATTCAACAGGAAAGATATACTGAGATAGTAGCTATTGATGGAAGATTAAAAAGAGTACCAAAAAAGAATGCGAAAGGAGAATCTATATTAAAACCGGAAGATGTCCAAGTCGGATTAAATTTTAATGCCATATCTAAAGAGATAACAGACACAGAAAAAATAATTCATGAATTAAGAATTAGAGAAAACAATATATTAAAGATACTAAAGAAACGAGGCAAAAATGATAAATAAACTAAAAAAAGAATATAAAAAAATATCTTTCAAAAAAAAAGTAAAATAGTATGAGAAAACCCATACCCCCGAATAACTACCTATTCTCTTTCATTTCATCAAGTTCTCGCCTAAGATTAGCAATAGACTCATTAGACAAATCTATTGCACGTTGTCTAAAATATTCCTCATCATAAATAGTATCATTAGAACCGTTCTCAGACACATACTTCAACATAATTCCACCTAATATTAATGTATAGCTAACAAAATATTTAAATTAATATTATTTATCTCTTTCAAAAAATTGTGGATTTAATTCCGCATCAAAATAGTGCTTACGTTTCTTCCAAATAAAACCATCCCCTTTAGTTATAATCGCCACATCAATATCTCCACCGACAGTTTCTAGATTTGAATCAACTTTTCTTTTTAAAGATGTAATATGAATTAAAGATTCTGACATGTTTGCCATTTCTTCTTTTGGTAATGCCCCTACTGATTTCAAAATCGGTTCGGTGAAATCCTCTTTTAATTTAACAATAGACCTTGTAAATTCATCAACTCTTTTTGGTGATGTTTTAACAAAATTATCTAAAACTTGATTAACTGCGGGTTGGGCTTTATCCTTAATTTTTTTATTAGAGTTTAATTCTGTACGTAACTCATCTAAATATTTAATAAGAAAATTATTGAAATAATTAACAATTGTATCGCCCATATTTAAATCAATTCCAGTTAAAAATGTGTTTATTACATCTTTTTGGGCAAATGGGAAAATTCCATTACCATCATAGTTTAACAATTTTTCACAATCAACAATTTCAATTTTTCCATTATTATTTACACATAAATTAAAATTAATAATTGATGGAAACATGTCTTTTTCATTGAAACCTGCAATTACAATTCCTGTTCCAGTCCTAAGCACGGAAAAGAAAAAAATATTTTTTAATAATGGAACAATGTCTTGATGGAATTTTTCTTCAATATTATCAGGAATCATATTTTTAAAAGAGTCATCATACTGTTTTATTACATCTTCATAATCTTCTAAAAATTTAGGTGAATCATTATCTTTTCTAGAATTTAAAAAATTTATTAAAGTAATAGCATCCATCGCCTTCATTTTTGGAACAATAAACTGTTTGAATAAATCTAATCCAGATTCAATTCTTGATGCAAAATCAGAATTAGGAGTATTTTCCCCTAAAAATTTTAAAAAATCATCTTTAATTGATAAGATATCCTGTTTATCTTCAAAATCTGTTTTTTTACGATATTCTTTGATTAATGTTTCCATGGGAATATTTTCAAAATCAGCAGCACCAAAAATCATTATGCCCATTGGGGGATTATTGGATAACATGAATAATTTATTCACTCCATTATATGTTTTACTACTCTCTACTGTTACTGCACTATCAGCGGCCATCACGATTGCATTTTTATTCATAATTAATATTTCTGAAGTCATTATTTTGGAACTCCTTATAATATTATTTTTCTAAAAAATTTTAGGAAGAATATGGCATTCACATATTCAACCTTTTTATACAAACTATGTATTTAGATACCTATTACGTTTATTCGTTCCTCTCTTTTGAATTCATTGTCAAAAGTGACAAGATAGTCAAGATTATGCTCAAGTACGGATACAATCATGCTTGAATCTGTATAACTTAATTTGCCATTGAACTTTTTAAATACTTTAATTGTCTTTGTATTGTAATTAGGTATCTCATGTTCATTTATAATTTTAAAATTGTCCATCATGAAGTTATACAAAGTTTCTGCTTTATTAGCATCACCTTTGAGATTAACAACATTTACAACTTCTTCTATCACATTGTCTCCAATGTAACACTCTTCAGATAATAAATCTGTAAGTTCTAAGGCTTTAGTTTTATTACTATCATTATCTAATGCTAATGCAATTATAAATGAACTATCAAAGAAATATTTACTCATATTTGATAAACCTCTTTTTTCAGTTCTACACTATTCGTAACTTCCTCTGTTTTTACAATACCGATGATATCGTCTAATTTAACTTTGTTTCTGAAGTTAACTTCAGGTTGCCCATCATCAGTTATTCCCCATTCAACAATTGTATCATCATTAATATCAAAAGCTTCCCTTACTTCTTTTGGTATAGAAGTTTGGAAATTTTTGTATATTTTGGTATTTGCAATCATCATAGTTTTTTCTCCACATCATATCATTTTTCATATTTTTAAATCACTCTAAAAAGGTTTTCTCCAAATTTAACTAAATACATCTTCTTTGTACATTTTATCGTCACTCGGCATTAAAACAGGGAAAGTTGTTCTAGTGCTATTATTACATATATTTTCTGTTGCATATAAACTTATCTGTTAATAAAAAAATTTATGATAACATTTATAATAACAGAATTTAGAAAAAATTAAAAAAAATAATTAATTTCATAAAATATTTTCGAAAATTTTTATGTGAGTTTCATACATAGGTTTTTGGTTTAAATCAAATGTTATGCTGAATATTTACTTCAAATTTAAATTATCATGTGGAGTACCATTTATCCACATTAACTCTTTGTGATTGTTTTTCATTAGTTATCTTTTCATAACCACCAGTAAACGCTACCACACAGTCATCGTGAATGGCTTCATTAGGATAAGCTGTAATTTTTTCTAAAAATTCCATGGCCCATTTTTTCGTAAACCCTGTTCTATCCTTCCCAACCAGGAAAATTCCATTCTTCTGAATATCAGCTGAAACTCTTCTTGCCCTATCAATTTTATTCTCTCTTGAGTTACCAGTACCTGTAGTGAATCCTCTTCTGTTAAGCTCATCTATAATTAATAATCCAAAGTTTTTACCTGTGCTTCCATCGAGTTCAATATACTGCACATCGGACTTGTCACGTGCTGCAGTATTCAGTATTTCATTGATCAAGTTTCTTGACTCAAGCTGAAATTCATATGAATCCAAAATGTAGATATTATCGTTTAGATCTTTAGCTAATAAAACACCTGCAGTATAATCCGGATCACTTCCTCTCAATTTATCATCATTCAATACTTCTGTAGCCGCAAGATCCCAATATCTGATAACTCTAACGATTGGTATTTTCATGTATTCATCATGAGAGATTATGTGGAAGTCTGATTCATCGAATAACTGACCTTTGACTGAAGCATACCAGTTACCGTTCATTAATTGTTCTCTTGTAACTCTATCTAAGCCCATAAGATATTCTTCATAGTCGTTTCTGTCCAGATAGATGTTGTCTAAATAGCTGGATGAAATAAATCTTATTTGTGATTTGTCTTGAATGTCACTATCTATTTTTTCTATGAATCTTTCACGTACCCATTTGTTTCCACGCTTACCAGGATTACTTGAAGCCATTAACTGAGTTGGAAGCTTATTGTCTTTAGTTTTTCTTACCCTAGAACGCATGTAAATGTATTTAAATCTTTCAAGCTGAGTCAATTCATCTATTCCTATGAACTGATATTCTGAACCCTGATATGTATCTAGGTCATTGATGTTCCTCAAATATCCAAAGGTTAGTGAATTTCCATTGGGAAATGTCCATGAGTGTTCGGTTCCATCCCACTTTGGTTTGATGCTTGCATTATTTTGAATTTCCTTTCGATTTAACCATTGACTTGCTTTGTGGATTAAAGCTCCTTTACGCTTCAGGTCAGATAATGTACGTCTCAAGATGAGGGCATGGTATTCATTCATGTCATCTTGAACATAGAAGAGTGCCCTCATGAGTAGACTTGTTGATTTGGAACCTCCTGCAGCACCACCAATCAATACTTCCTTTTCTCTAGCCAAAATCATTTCAGCCTGCTTTGGAAATGGACTGAAGGGAATATATGGATTCTCATATACGCACTTCTGTAAAATAGCTTTATCCCTAGCATCCAAATAGAATTCGTTGTTCTCATTGTACATTGTTATCATCTATTTGTTTTGCAAGGATTTCTATTTCATTCATGATGTCTTTTTGTGAGATTTCGATCTTTTTGTCTTCCAATTCAAGAACACGATTTTTAAATAGCCTATCCATTTCATCCTTGAACAGTCTGTTTTTAGCTTCAAATGCTTTAACTGATAATTCCAAGTATCTTATTTTTAATTCTGTTAAATCAATCAGGTATCTTGCCAGACTTTTTTCGTTGGCATTGTATCTTACTTCCTGGTCGAGCTTTGCAAAGTCGATTTCAATACCAACTGCATTTTTGGTAATCCTGTCAAGATTGTCAAGACCCGTTTTGATGTCTGTGACCTGCTGCTGAAGTATTGTATCAATAGCTAAGTCTATATTGTCTGTGTGAACTTCATTGTATATTATCTGGCCTTGAGTGATAGCCCTATTTGTTAATGAATCTTTATCTCTTGCACGTGGGTCCTTTTCTTTATCTGTTATGTGATATTTCTTTTTGAATCTTGAGAATGTGGATCTGCTCACTTCGATTTCATGTTCCTCTTCCAGCCATCGTCTGACATTTGCATCTGTTGCTCCGGAAGTTTTCATTACTAGAATTTCATCCAGCAATGTTTCCAGGAAATCACTCTTTGTTAGATTTAAACCCGCCTTGAATTTTCTATAAGTAATATCTGCCACATCACGATCATATTTTGTTTTTAATAGTTCAATGACTTCATTGTTGCTCATTCCCTTCTTGCAGCAGTTTATTATTTCCTGTTCGTGCTGTTCTAAAAAATATATGATATCTGAATTTCCTCGACCCATAGGTTCCCTCCTATAAATCTCTTAACTCTCTTTCAAGTTCCAGTTTCCTTGCTTCGATTAAACTGTATTCAGTTTGTTTCATGATTCTTTCAAAATCAGGATTGGTGTTTATTAGTATTATTGTCTCTTCGGCATTTCCCATAGCTATCAGTTTTGCTCCAAGTTCATATGCGTCCTTGTGGGTGAAGGTTGAATCTTCGACAATCTTTTTGAGTGTAATGTCCACTCTTGCGCTGATGTTGGTTTTTTCTGGTAACATAATACATATATTTATTATGTTTTATATATAAAATTTTATTATAAAAAAAATATAAAAGTAATAATAAATATTACTTTTGCTTATGAAAAATAGTTTCTTTTGAAGAGTTATATACATGAGATTTATTTTTTGAAGTTATTCTCCGTCATCCATTTCGTCAAGTTCCTTTTGAAGATCATGAATTTGCATTTCCTTGTAGAATCTTTCGAACTTGCCCACTTCAATGAGATAAGCTGAAACTTCAAGAGCATCCCTATAGGTATAATTGGACTCTTTGATAATTTGTTTTTTGTCTTCATCCATGTAGGATGAAGTATTATTTATATTGGCCATACTTATTACAACCTGTATATAATAATTAATATAATATTTTATTATTTCAATTATATAAAATTATCACATCAATGTTTCCGACATGACATGGTTGATAATTTAATAGCTACTTTTTTAGATTAGATTTAATGAAGCAACATTAACATTACATCAATTTTTCCCACTCATCTAAAGGTATGTTCTTGCGAATTTCATCTGTCTCCACTTGATAACATTTATATCTTACTTGTACTTTGTTCTTTTTCTTTTTAAATCCATTAAATAAGTAAAGGTAAAATCTTCCAGTGGCTCTTTGTTTTTGTCTACCTTTTTTATCTTTATACTCTTCAATGACTTCTTCAAATTTGATTAGATGTTTATTTAATTCCAATAAATCTCCGTCCATTGAGTTATTTAAGTATAACGAATTATTTTTAAGACGTTTATTGAAAGTTACTTCCCCATAAATAGGTTGATCGCAGGGACCATTAAGTGAAACTACTTCATACAAATTACTTCCATCATCAAAAAGTTCAAGAACTTTAACAGAGTAAAACAATTTAAAACCAGTTAAATAGCTGAAAACATCATAAACAATATCAATTTGTAATTTTAAATCATTGATTAATTGTTTTGCTCTAGATTCTGGAATGGATACTCCGTGACCTGGAAATTCGTTCCTAACTTCTCTTACTTCATCCATAATATTATAAATATCTTCATTTAATAAACTTTCAATCAAATCATTGTTGAATTTAGGTTCAATATCCTTTTCATCATATAAATCTAAAAGTTTATGATACAATGTAGTCCAAGTTCCAAAAGTAGCTTTGTATGAATAATTATCAGAAACCCCTTCCCATAATTCTTCTTTTAAAAAATTATAATCCTCTTCTGGAATTGCACTAATTAAAACAATATCAATAAAAGCAGTTAAAAATTCAAATAATTTTAAATAAAAATCTAATTTCTCATTAGGATTGCTTACATGAGTACCATGGACTGCATTTAAATAGCTGATAGATAACGGCCACAATAAACCATCGAACATGTGTCTTTTAACGGTACTCATTTCAATAATTCGACCGGTATTAATATCAATTTCCATTTTATTAAAGTTTTCCATGTCCTTTTCCAGTTTTTCATAGTCTAAAATGTCTTTTCTAAAATTATCTCTACTTTGTTTAACTAACTTGTAATGCTCTTCATTTAATTCATAAACCTTGATTATCTTTTCTTGAATTTCCAAAGGAATTTCTGGAATTCTTATATAAATAAAATCTTTTTGAGAACCACATATATTTGCATGGGTGAAAAAGTGATATTCCTCCATTCCTTTACCTGATTGTAAAAATAATATTATAAATTTTCTTAAGAACTTGTCTGATTTAAGATAAAAAATTTCATTAAATAATTCAATTCTTTTCCCATCAATTTTTTCTTTATCAACCTCTAAAGGATTGAAGGTTATCAATTTATAAAGAGGAATTGAATTTAATGATGTTTCAACAATTTTACTTTTGTTTCCATCTAATTTTTCCTGTTTAGAAATAGTATATGGTTTTCTTTTTTTATCATACATCAAATTATTATAATTAAAGTCTTTGAGATAAAAATTAATATTTACTAATTTTCTAGATTCATCAAACTTAAACTTATTATTAACTTTTCGAAGATTTTTTTTATTTGAATTATTAGATTCCCCTATTTCTATTTCATTATGAATAATAGGATAATTTTCCTCAAAATGTTCTTTAGATTTTTCTAATATCTCAATCGGAACATTATCTAATTTTTTGGTGTGAATCTTTGAAATATACCATAAATCATCGTAATAATAACGCACCAACATTTCTAAACTATTTTTATAATAATCTCCCCAAAATTTATCTAATTCATCATAAACAAAATCTTTTACAACAGTTTCATTATCAATAACCTTAGAAAATTCACTATCTTCAAAATCCCTATAAACTTTTAACATTTTTGAAATAATATCTTTTGAATACTTATTTTTAAAAACTATTAACTTCCTATCCCTAACATATTCAGTATCTTCAGGGTATGAGTCATCTAAAATATTATAATCAATTAAAATAAATTTATTTTTCCTTTTTATAGTCTTATTAGAGTTAGCAATTAATATAAAACAATTATCAAACACTAATAAAGCTTCTAAATTATCATTTTTTATCATCCAATTCATAGATTTATTATAAAATTGGAGTTTATTAATAATCATTACTAACTTTGAGGGTTTATCTAATTTATCCTGGAATTTATGAATTGAACCAATTTCATCAGAAATATTCTTCGAACGATAATCTGAAATTATAAAATCAAAATCCAATTCGTTAAAAGTATTTGAGTCATTAGTATCCGATATGGATAAAATAGTATCTTCTTCTAACAACATTGATTCTAAAATCATACAAAGAACACTAGTTGGATCAATATTAGCAGATTTGAATAACCTGTTACTATCAATTCTTTTATATAAATTTACAGCACAATTTTTATTTTTACTATAAACATACTCTTTTGATTTATCTAACGTTTCTCTAGAAAAATAAAAAGGATCATAAATATTTATTTCTGAATAATCATCAAGATTTACATCTGTAAAAAGCAAATCAACCAACAACTCTCTTAAATCATATTCTTTATCCCTAACTTTTGGAGAATATCTTTCATGACATGATTTTACAAAATTATTAATAGTATCTGAAAAGTTTTGAGGACTTAAAAAATCTTCCTCAGGAATATCAATATTAATTAAATCTTTAATTAAATCAGACAAAACAAAATTCACATCCAAAGCATGAATACTATAGTTAAAACGGATTATATTAAAAAACCCTTGAAAAATGCCATTTAAAGTAGATATATAATTTTTTAAAAAATCAGCCACATCTTTTTCTCTCAAAAATGCTGCGGGCAAATCATTATTATATATTTCTTGCATTTTTTTAGAGTCTCTTAATTTATTTTTTGGAAATTCATTCAAAGTATGGCTATAAAAATCTTCATTATATTTAATCATACCACTCAGAATATCCAACCTCGACTTATTTTTAAAAGACATATTGTCTGGAAAAATGCTTTCACGTGCAGAATTAGGTCTTCGATGAAAAAAACCCACAATATCCATGTCAAAATTCATTAATTTTTCTAAATTAAAAATCTTATTAATGTAAATATTATCGTCAACATTCTCTGGAACAGTAGAAAGATATTCAATTTCAAAAGGTCCAAAAAAATCCTTTTGCATGATAAAACTATTATTTGAATACTCTAATGCACAATCAAGAATTTTTAACAAACCAAAACTTATAACCAATATATTTGGATTTTTATATCTTCTTAACTTATCATTATCTTCAATATAGCAGTTTTTAACTATGATTTTTTCCAAATCATCAATGAATTTATCCATTTACTCACCAACACATAGATTGATAATTATTTAAATTAATTAACTTTTACCTGATTTTTCCTTATAAATATAATAATTCTATATTTTAAATAATATTTAAAATTACTTTAATACATATTTTAAAAAAAACATTGATTAAATGGGCATTGGTAAAAACAATTGATATCCATTAGATTTATTTTTATGAACCATCATTGAAATTAACAGTAGGAATTTAGAAATCAAATTAATTAAATATTTTTATAAGAAGTAATCATAATTATAATTGATAATAATGATGTGGTGATTTTATGATTAGACATTGCCCTAGATGTGGTGAAGAAGTAACAGAATATGATATTGCCTGTCCTCATTGCGGCGGAGGTATAACTTTTGCTACACCAACTGAAGACTTTGAATCAAATGATGATGTTGATTACACAACATATACTGGCTATAAAGACTAATTAATATAATGTTAAAATAAAAAATGTAGTTTTAATTTAACTACTATACAAATCTGTGAAAATCCATGATGGATCATATGCTATGAGATAACCATCTTCACACCAGAGTGCTCTGACATTACCTGAAGTAGCATCTGCCACTGCTGCAGGATCTCTGTTAATCCAGTTCCCTGAAGTATGTTTTTTATGCTTTAATCTCAATCTGATATGGCCAGTTCCAGATACTCTGCATTTGACATGGACAAACTGCACAT
>CACXWH010000067.1 GCA_902771225.1 uncultured Methanobrevibacter sp.
GGTATGGAATTATCCGGTACTCTTGAAAATGTAATTAATAATGAAATTACAGTCAATGGTAATAAAACCACTGGTTTAGCTGTTAAATCTAAAGGGGCTAATATTACCGACAACACTATCAATGCTTTAGGTGAAAATTTAGGAAATTCCACTGCTACTGATTCATTTGCTCCAATGACTGCAGCTATTAACTTGCAAAATTCAATTGGTTCTGTTGAAAGAAATACAATTAATTCTAAATCCAGAGGTATTTTTGTTGAAGAAGGTCTTATTTTAATTAGAGACAATGAAATTAATGTTGAGGATAATGCTTTAGATGATTCATACGCAATCATTGCTGAAAATGCAGAGTTAGGTATTTATTCAAACGAGATTGTTTATGTCGGTAACACCAACGGATCAACAGTTAATAATGCTGTTAAATTAAAAGATTGTCCGGGTGTTGTACTATCAGACAATAATATAGATATTACTCTTCCTTCATGTTATGTGGATTGGAAAGAAGTACCTCCTGGAAGCGGAAATTGGGAGGCTAGCCCAGTAGCGGAAGGTATTCTCATAGAATCAGCACTGGCTGATGTACAAAAAAACAATATAACTGTAAGCTATAATGGTGTTGTTGGTGAATATGATACAATTTATGCTGTACATCTAATTTCAGATGGAGCTTCAATTTCATCAAATAACATTGAAGCTAATGGTCATTCATACATTTACGCCTTACAAATCTCTGGAAGCGGTTTTGTTGTTGAAAACAACGCTATTAGTGCAGATTCCGATACATTTTATGCTAATGGTATTAATGTGGAAGGACCTGCTATAGGTGTTATTAAAAACAATACTATTGGTGTTTCAGCACCAGGTGTAACTTATGCAATATATTCTGCAATGTCAAATGGTAATGTTTCTGTTGACTATGCGGATAATGAAATAATTTCTGTTGCACCTCTTGCATATGGTATGGAATTAACAGGATTTAAAGAAATTGTTAAAGGAAACTTATTCCAAATTTCCGGTGATGAGACAATAGGAATATTGTCCGGATCTAAGGATGTTCATGTTTTAGATAATACTTTCAACCTCTCTTCTGTTGAAGATTCAACAGCATTTATTGGTACATCCGGTAATGCTACAATAACAGATAATCGTGTTGAAGGTGATGGTGAATACACTGTCGATGTATCTAAAATCAATGCATTAGTAAAAGATAATTATTTAATAGCTGCTAACTTAACTGGTGATGCATCTGTTAATTATAATCCTGAAACTTCAACTGTTTACAATAACACTCCAAAAATGGACAAATATTTCCTCTCCAGTGAAGGTTTAGAAAAATACTTCGGTAATAAAAAACCATTAGAATTCACATTGCTAGATTCTTTAGGCAAACCTGTTTCAAACAAAACTATTTCTATTGTAATTAATGGTAAACCGTACAACAGAACAACTGATGCTAACGGTACTGCAAGAATCAACATTAATTTGAATTCCGGTAATTACACAGTATCTGCAACTTATGAAAATATTTCACAAGATGCTAATGTGACAATTTTACCAACAATCGAAGGAAAAGACATTACTAAAGTATTTAGAAATGCAACACAATACGAAGCAAAATTTGTTGATGTTGATGGAAATCCTTTGAAAAATACAAAAGTTTCATTCAACATTAATGGTGTAATCTATGAACGTTCCACCGATGCTAACGGTACTGCAAAATTAAATATTAACTTGCCGCAAGGAACATACACTATTACAGATATCAATCCTGTAACTGGTGAAAGATTTTCCAATAAGGTTACTGTTTTATCATCTATTGCAGATAACTCAGATTTAACCAAATATTATAAAAACGATTCACAATATGTGGTTAAAATTTTAGGTGCTGACGGTAATCCGGTTAAAGCTGGTGAAGTAGTTACCTTTAACATTAATGGTGTGTTCTACAACCGTACAACCAATGCATCTGGTCTTGTTAAATTAAATATTAATTTAAGACCAGGCAATTATGTAATTACTGCTACTTACAAAGGATGTTCTGTTGCAAACAACATCACTGTTTTAACTACTTTAGAAACAAAAGACCTCTCTATGAAATATAAGGATGGATCTACATTTGATGCTAAAGTGTTAGACGGTCAAGGTAAAGCATTGGCAAATAAAACAGTAAAATTCAACGTTAATGGTATTTTCTACGATCGTGTAACTGGAAATGATGGTATTGCTAAGCTCAAGATTAACTTGCCTGCTGGCCAATACATTATCACTTCCACATACGGCGATTATGGTGTTGGAAACAAAATTACTATTTCAGGTTAAAGAATATTTTCTTTAACTTATTTTTTTTATTTTTTTAACCAATTTCAAACTATCATTTAATTGATTTCACATTCAATAATTTTAATAGATTGATTAATAGCTTAGTTAATTTTAATGTAATTAATTAATATTTTAAATCAAACTAATTTCTTTTTCATAACTGACTAACTGCATCTACATTCAACAGTTAATAAATCATTTTTTTTAATTACCTAAAAACAGGTAAAATTAGAAAAAATATTAAAAAACTAAATCATTGATATTTTCCTAAATTCTGGCGAAGGTGTTAATGGGTGAGGTATTGGATTTTCATTTAAAAAAAGTTGTGTTAAGCAATCAGCGATCGCTTAACAATTCACCAGCCACCCCAATGCTTTCTTTTGGGTAAGCTTGTATTAAAACGGTTATAGCATCGACAGGCAAGCCATAAGCTTCAGCTACAACTTCGGATACTTTTTTAACCATTTCTCTTTTTTTCTCAACACTAATTCCATCGTTTCCAGCAATTGTTATAACAGGCATTTTTTCACTCTCCAATTAATTATATTAAAAACATAATATAATAATTAATCTAAAAGGAGATATTTTTTATGCTTGGAGAAGAGGAACTTGTTAAAATTTTTCCAGATTTTGCTGATTTGGTTCAGCCATCAGGTATTGATTTAGAATTAGATAAAATTTATAAACAAACTTCTGAAGGTTCTTTAATTGATAATGAAAAGAATTTGCCGGATATAGAAGAACTTCAAGGACCAATTTTCACATTAAAACCCCATACGGCCTATTTGGCAAGCATTAAAAGGAAAGTTAAAATCCCTAAAGGATATACTATGCTATACCTTCCCCGTTCCACTTTGCTAAGGTCATTTGTTTCTGTTCAAACCGCAGTGGGTGATCCGGGATTTTATGGAACTTTAATGTTCATGATTTACAATCACGGAGATTTTGAATATAAAATCAAATCAGGAGACAGGATAGCTCAGGCGGTTGTTTTTCCGGTTGAAGGATCAGGAGAATACAATGGCTCTTATCAGGAGACAGAAAAATGATTGTTGCTGAAAGACTGGTTGAACTCCTTGAAGAAAATGGCATCACACATATTTTTGGAATACCTGGCGAGCAGATAATGCCGATGTATAAAGCATTATCCAAATCTGACATTAAGCATATTTTAACAAAACATGAACAGGCCGCAGCTCATGCTGCAGATGCATTTACAAAAACATCAGACAATATTGGTGTTTGCATCACAACTGCAGGTCCCGGTGCATTAAATTTGGTAATGGGTGTGGCTTCTGCTTTTAAAGACAGCGTACCTATGCTGATATTGACTGGAGACAATGATGTTGATGTAAGAAATGGAAATGGCTTTCAGTCTTTTCCTTTAAGGGATATTTTTGAAAATGTCGTCTGTGAAAGTTACTCTCCGTTAAATGGTTCTGAAGCGGTTTATGCACTTAAAGCTGCATTATATGGACTTAAAAATAATCCGAAAGGACCGATTCATATTAACTTGTCAAGAGATGTTTTGCTGAGCGAAGATTTTCTTGATGTGGATTTATGTTATTTGTGCGAAAGCGATTTATCAATTCTTGATGAGGCTCAGGAATTTATTTTAAAATCCAAAAAACCTTTATTTGTTCTTGGCTCAGGCGCAATCTCACAGGCTCAAAACATTAAAACAATTGCTGAATTATATCAGATTCCAGTAACAACTACGTATAATGGTCGTGGAGCAATATCTGAAGAGGATCCAATCAACCTGGGATTAATAGGTATAAGAGCAACTCCACAAGCTAAAAAAGCAATGAATGAATCCGATTGCATTATTGCATTAGGCACAATAGCCAGCGAGAGAACATTTCCTAATCTGGATGAAGACAAATTGGTTCATGTCAATATCAATAAAGATGTCTTGAAAGGCAAATATCAGATACAGAGTAATGTTGAAGATGTTATAACGACTTTACAATTCAATAAAGTTGAATGGATAGATGAATTATTGGCTATTGATAATGATGTAAAAGTCAATGGGGTTGATGATGAGTTAAAACCGCAAGCAGCCATTAAAAGAATTTTTGAGCGTTTTGATGATGCAGTAATTGCTGCCGATGCAGGTTCACACACCACATTCTCCACATTGCTTTACAAAGCCAAAAATCCAAATCACTTTTTATTCCCTGCATCTACCGCACCGATGGGTTATGGTCTTCCTGCAGGAATCGGAGCTTCAATTGCTACAGATAAAAAAACCATAGTTATAAATGGTGACGGAGATTTTCAAATGAATCTGCAAGAGCTGGCAACTCTTAAAGAAAATAATTTGGATGTGATTGTATTCATTTTAAATAATTCGGAATATGGAATTATAAGGCAATGGCAAGAAGATTTCTATGATATGGATGCTTATCAAACAGATTTGGTAAATCCTGACTTTTTAAAGCTGGCGGCATCTTATGGAATTGATGCAGTTAAAATTGATAAACTTAAAGATCTTGAATACTTTTTAAAAAAGGATTTGAAAGGACCTTTGCTTGTTGAAATTAAAGTGGATAAGGAAAACATTCCTCTTCCTTATTAAATGTTTTTCACAAATTCCTTAACGATATTTTCATCAAATTTATTATCATTTAAAGGACAATAGTGATATTCATCATCCATTTTTAAAATAAAACAGACAGGTTCCAGTGTCATTGATGTTAGTTTATTATAGATTATTTTTTGACTTTCCTTAAAAGCAAAATAAATTGTTTTATCTGGACTTATTTTAATTGATTTAAATCTAATTTCATCAAAGCTTTCCATTTCAAACATATTCTTAATTAAATTCTCAAAATTACTCACTTATAACACCTTTGATTAATCTGCGGATTTCTTTTTTAGAAATTAATCTTATTAAAGGAATGATTAATTTTAATATGCTGATGTCAATATTTGCACTGCCTTTCACGTTTAAAACTTCACCGGCAAATGATGGTTCTGATTTTAGATATGAATTTGGAATTAGTTTACTTAAAACAGATGAAATTGCCCAGATATAACCGATGTACTCTCCGGTTTTTGCAAAATTTGAAAACCCAATGATTAAATGATTTTCAAACTTATTAATGCTGAGTGAATTTAAAAAATCATGTAGAAATATTTTAAAATATTTAAAACAAGGTTTAGCTAGTTTATATATTTTTTTGATGTCTCTTTCAGGATAATCTTCATCGTCATCCTCGTCATCGTCACCGTCTGACTTTAAACTAAAACTATATACTTTTAGTTTTTTAAAAATAAGTATTTCGACACATCCGTCATAATCACTTTCTATTTTCATCCATTTGGCGGTTAATCTAATACCAAAAAGTAGAATAATGAAAATGAAAATGATGATTAATAAAATAATCATCAATAGGATGTTTAACATAAAATATAAGTCCTATTTCTTAGTTTCTTCTTCTTCATTATCATAGGTTGTAAATTCAGGTTCAATAAATTCTTCTTCATTTACATACTCATCATCTGCGCCCATATAACTTTTGGCTATATCAGTAATGATTAAACCTAAATCGGATAATGCTTTATTTTTTTCACTTCCTTTACTTAAATCAAGTACTCTGACACCTTCAGCATCATTTCCTTTTTTAGGAATCATCACCATTGAAATAGGTTCTACACCGGCACCTGCACCTGCAACGTCATTTCCTTCATTACCAAAAAGGCTTTCACCAGCACCAAAACCAACACCCATCCTCATTACTGGAATAAGAATCTTATCCTCGGTTTCTATTGGTGAACCAATAACATTATCGACACTAATGAGTTTACGTAATTCTTCAACAGTTGTTTTTATATTTTCTGCCATTATATTCACATCCTTAAATTAATATTAATTATGGAAATTGTGTTTTAAATACTTTTTTAACTAAGATACCAACTATTGGATAATCTGGTTATAATACTATTTCCGGTTTAAATTTAATGTAAGCTAAATTACTTCTTCATTAAAATCTACAACGGTTTCCGGATCCGTATAGTCCATAAAAGGACTTTCTCCAGTATCGATTTCTTTTATTTTTTCAATATCTTCTTCGGATAACTTGAAATCAAAGATATCAATATTTTCTTTCATCCTCTCTTCACGAACTGATCTGCATGCAAAAGCAATTTCGCGGTCAACAAGGCATCTTAAAATTACCTGACCGGTACTTTTAGAATATTTATCAGCTATTTCTGTAAGTATCGGATTTTTAAAAAGATTATCCATACCTTCTGAAAATGGACCCCATGCTTGATGTCTAACTCCTAATTTTTCCATAATCTCATGGGCTTCATGCTGCTGGAAAAAAGGACTTGTTTCAACCTGATTTACCTGAGGAACAATATCATTGTTCATTACTAAATCAATTAAACGGTCCGGATTAAAATTAGATACACCAATGGAGAGAATTTTTCCTTCTTTTTGCAAATCTTGAAGTGCTCTGTATGATCCATAATAATCACCGAAAGGCTGATGAATCAGGAATAAATCAAGATAATCAGTTTGCAAGTCTTCCAAGGTTTTATTGAATGCTTTTATTGTTTTATCATAACCTGCATTACTTACCCAATTTTTACTGATTAGGTATACGTCATCACGGGAAATTTCTGATTCTTTAATGGCTTGTCCAACATCTTTTTCATTAAAATAGACTTGAGCATTATCAATTGACCTATATCCAACATCTAATGCTTTTAAAACAGCTTCTTTAGTTTCATTAGGTTCTATTTCATAAACACCAAAGCTTATAGCAGGTATTTTCTCACCATTATTTAATTTAAAGTATTTCATAAAAATCTATTTAATTTTGATAATTAATATATTTTTTTTAAAAACCTTGGTGGACGTAATATGAAAAGAAAATAGATATTAAATTTTTAATAATATTATTCAAGAAGCGATTTAAAAAGTAAAAAAAGTAGAATCATAAGTATGATTCTGTAATTGATGCAACACCTGCACCAGCATCTTCAATTGCACCTAAACCTTTTAAGGTCATTCCAATAGCTGCAAATGTTTGTACTAATTCTTTATATGAAATACATCCCATGTGACCTATTCTGAAGACATTTCCTTTTAAGTGGTCTTGTCCTCCAGCCAATTCAACACCATACTTGTCACGGGTTGTTCCTCTAAAGTCAGCGTCAGTGATGCCTTCAGGCATTTTAACTGCAGTAACAGTAGCAGATGATACTGCTTCATCAGCGAATAATTCTAAACCTAATGCTTTTACAGCAGCAACGCTAGCTTTTGCTGCTTTGTGGTGACGTGCAACTCTGTTTTCAATTCCTTCTTCCATAACTATTTTTAATGCTTCATTCATAGCGTAGGTTAATGAAACTGATGGAGTGTAAGGAGTTTCAGGAGGGTTTTTGTCTCCACTTTTTCTTGCAGCTTTCAAATCTAAATAAAAAGTGTTAGTTTCAACTTTATCAACAGCTTTCCATGCATCATCGCTTAAAGTAATAGCTGCCATTCCAGGAGGCGCAGCTAAACATTTTTGTGAACCGGTTACACAAACGTCAATACCGTATTTTTCAACATCCACGTAATCTCCTCCAAGGGAGGATACGGTATCTACAATGTATAATGCATCATAATTTTTCATGACTTTACCGATTTCTTCGATTGGGGCTGCTACACCTGTTGAAGTTTCATTATGAACAACTGTAATAGCTTTAATATCTTCGTTTGCATCAAGCACTTCTTCAATCTGTTTTGGTGTTACTGCGGTACCCCATTCAACTGCTAATTCTTGGGCGTCAATTCCATGAGTTTTAGCTATTTTCATGAAACGTTCTCCGAATTTTCCACCAACAACATTCAACATTTTTTCACCTGGTGCAACGGTGTTTGCAACTGCGGTTTCCATTGCAGCAGTACCTGATCCGGTTAATAAATAAGATTTATTTGGGGTTTGGAAAACTTTACTCATTAATTCTGTAGTCTCAGTTAATATTTCTCCATATTTTGCTCCTCTGTGATTAACAACAGCTTTGGACATTGCGGCTAAAACTCTAGGGTCTACTGTTGTTGGTCCAGGAAGCATTAATAAAATGTTATCCATTGATTTTCCTCCATTATCAAAAAAAGATTTAGCATTTCTAAACCTAATTAAATATTTAATTTTTATACTTTTTATATATTATCCTCGGAAATTTTTTTTCCGTTTAGGCAGATTTTATAATGTAATTTACTTTAAATACTATGAAAATTAATATTATTAGTATATGGAGTTCAGTGGTGAAAAATTAACATTTAAACGCATATTTAACTACATTTTTGGCTTATTTTTAATAACCTTGGGTGTTGCATTTTCAATCAAATCAGGTCTTGCTCGACGCCTGTCGCATCAATACCATATGCATTAAATCTAATATTGAACATTGATTTGGGGATAACAACATTCATGTTTCAAATATTTTTGGTAATATTGCAATTAATACTTTTAAGAAGGAATTTTAAGCCTAACACTTTTTTCAAATTATTGTTACATCTGGACTATCCTTGGCGCATTATTCATAGGCAGTACTGTGAAATTGATTCACAAAATCTATTATAAATTGACCGGCCGTGATGTTGATTTAAAAAAATGTAAAAGCTTGATTTAAATCAGATTATAGAATGAAAGCAAGTACTTACACTCGATAAACATTATATACTTATTATATGCATAATCTTCATATGGATATAATTGTTTTAAATAAATCAGCAGGGGATGTTTTAAATTCATAAAAATCTTGTTTTCATTCCCTGTCCGCTTGTCGATGAATCTGTTTGCTCGGCTGATTTAACTTTTTTAGAATATTCCTGTGATGATAGAATCATTCCTGAAAATTTTGATTTCATTCCGGGACTTAAATTTTAACATTTTTGTGTGGATTTTTTTGGCTTCTGCAAACGGGGGATGTTTAATATAACCAGATGTGCTGATCTCTTTTACAGCATCGCCAATCAGAATGGTGAATCTCGATTTTAAAACTTGAAATTCTTTTAACTATTAATATGGATTTGCATAGAAATATCTGAATCTATGATAATCAGTTATATGTTCCAATATCATTTATCCTTGAAAAAAACAGATGTTTTAACTTTAATAAATTTTAAGAGAGGTTATTGAAATATTTTAGGGGTCTGAATTTTTTTGATATGAACTCCGCTTAATTTTTCTTATTTTTTTCATATTAGATAATGATTAGTTTGGTTTATAAAAATACATTTGTATAATTATTAATTTTTAAAAAGAGTGCATTAATATCGTTAAATTTAAGTATTATGTGTTACATATATTTATTTGGCGATAAACATGAAACACAGATTAAATTTAGATATTAAAGACCCAAATTATACTTTGTTAAAGAAAATATTTAAAATTATTGATTCTAGAAAATCTTTGGAAATTTTAGCATCATATGGCTTTAAAAACTTAAATAAACAAATATTTGCATTTAAAATTATATTTATAAGTATGTTCTTTGGATTGGACATTTCATTTATTTTAAATGAACTTGAATCTAAAAAATAACTCCGAGATTATTTTAAAATTTCTGAAATTTTAACTGCAGATCAAGTTTACAAAATTTTTTCACAGCAAAATCCTGAAAACCTTTTAAAAGCATTAAATAGAATATTAAATCATCAGAATAGAGTTAAAAGAAGAGGAAAAAAGACATTTATTGTTGATGCAACACCAGTTGACTTGGATTTTAATTTTAACAGAAATAAAAAGACAAAAGAACATCTCAAAACATTAAATTTAAAATGGAGTTATTCATCCTCCAAAGGATTTTATATTGGATTTAAAGCCACAGTTATCATTGATTACGATAGTATGAATCCTGTTTCAATTTTAATCCATTCTGGAGCACCAAATGATGCGAAACTTTTCGATGAAATAATGGAAAACCTACAAAAAAGACGAATCATACGAAAAGGAGACACCATAATTTTTGATAAAGGTTATTACAGTTATAAAAACTATCAATTGGGAATTAGCAAATATAAAATAGTTCCTTTTATTTTTCCAAAAGACAATTTCAATAAAACAAAGCTTAACGACCAATTATCTTATCCATTACAAGTATTTAAAAAAACAAAGAAAGTTTTAGCACAAAAACAATTTTATAACAACCTAAAAATAGAATTATTTAAAAAATTAGATGATTGGAAGAAATTCAAACCAATTCGAGGAAAAATAGAAGACTTTTTTAAATTACTCAAACAAGGACTCAACATGAGAGAAATACACAAATATACACCAAAATCAGTGGTAAAAACAGTATATTTAAATGTATTTTTAGGAGCATTAATCATATCACAAGAAAAATACAAAAAAACAGCCATACAACAATTATCTGAGAACTAAAAAATTCAGACCCCTAAACTACTTATTTTATGTTTTTTATTTTTATTATAATATTGGTGGATTTTATGCCAAAAACTGTTTTTACTCCAGTTTTTTCCATAATCAAAAATCAAATTTTGC
>CACXWH010000068.1 GCA_902771225.1 uncultured Methanobrevibacter sp.
CCATCCACATAAAAAAAAATATAGACACTATCCACTAAAATGTGCAATTCATCCCCGGCTTAAAGAAGCCGGAGAATTCTTGCACAATAAAGTTAAAAAAAGAATTTATTAATTCATATATAATTTCCTGTTTTAAGTAAAGAATTTGCCCATTAATACATATATATTATATAAGAGCAATATATATTAGATTGAGGTTTAAAAATGAATAGAAGAATAGATTTACATATGCACAGTTTATTCAGTGATGGAGAATTATTACCATCAGAACTTGCAAGAAGAGCTTTGAAATTAAATCATGAAGTAATTGCAATCACAGATCATGTTGATTATTCTAATGTTGAAGAAATTCCAAAAATACAGTCTGCAATAGATGATGTTAACTCAAATTGGGATATAACTGTTGTTTTAGGAGCTGAAGTAACTCATGCCCCAACAGAATCCATAGATGGAATAGCTAAAAGAGCAAAAGAATTAGGCGCTAAAATCGTGGTAGTGCATGGTGAAACATTAAATGAACCAGTGACTCCAGGTACAAATTTAGCGGCAGTCAAATCAAAATATGTTGATATACTAGGCCATCCCGGTTTAATCACTCGTGAAGAAGCAGAAATTGCACTTAAAAATGATATTTACTTAGAAATCAGTGCCCGTAGCGGACATTGCCTTGGAAATGGACATGTTGCAAATATGGCCCGTGAAGTGGGAAATAAACTGCTAGTGGATACCGACACCCACTCACCGGATAATCTAATAACATTTGAAAAATCATATGAAATCGCACGCGGCGCTGGTTTAAGCGATGAAGAAGCAATGAAAGCCCTTGCAGATAATCCGCGAGAATTACTAAAAACTAAAGGAATATTATGAAATCATCTAAACTTTTAAAAATCATTAAAGAAGAATTGAAAGATTATCCTATCGATTATTTGAAAAATAAAGTAACTGATGATAGATATAAAGATCCATTAGTTAAAAAACTAGCCAAATACAACTCACAGACATATGATGAAATCTATTCTATAGAAATTAACGAAGACACCGACATTAAGGATGAAGTCATCAAAAAAATGAAAGCAGACATTAACTATTACTTTGACACCTATGCCGGAGGAGATATTGAAACAAGAGAATTCACCAAATATATCTCATTATATTTAGCATTAATAGCTAAAAAGCCTCTTCATCCATACAGTGATGATAAAAAAGATGATGTTTATAAATTGGATGATTCCTATTACTGCAAAGTTAGGATAAAATCCATCCATGACAAAAGGTCTCTTTGCAGATATT
This sequence comes from uncultured Methanobrevibacter sp., assembly GCA_902771225.1. Taxonomy (GTDB): domain Archaea; phylum Methanobacteriota; class Methanobacteria; order Methanobacteriales; family Methanobacteriaceae; genus Methanocatella. The sequence continues at coordinate 1,294 of CACXWH010000068.1, forward strand.
GCATTTGTCAAAATGTTGGATATATGGGATTATTTTAATACCTTATATGTTAGGATTAAATCTTTTCCCAATACAAATGAATCGGTTAACTCCAAATTAACCCCCTCATCCATTGTATCAAAGCCTTCACCATCAAATAATGTTTTTGAATTAACACCACCAACTACTTTTGGTGCAATACAGATTCTTATCTCATCAATCAGGCCTTCTTTTATCATTGCAAAGTTTAGTGTAGCTCCTCCTTCAAGCATTAATGTTTCAATTCCCTCATCTGCCAAATATTTCATTAGTGCAGTTAAATCTACTCGGGTATCGCCACTGAAGAAAAATTCAACACCTCTCTTCTTAAATACATTGCATCTATCAGAAACCAGAAAATCATATTTGAACTCACTAGCTCCGGCAATTATTGTTTTTGCATCCTTGTTTGTTATGCGAGCAGCAATCGGAGTTCTGCATTTGCTGTCAACTACAACACGAACCGGATTGTCTTCGGGATTTGCATCAACTTTATGAACAGTCAATCGCGGGTCATCTGCCAGTACTGTTCCAATTCCCACCATTATTGCATCTACACTTTTTCTAAGTTCATGAACTCTTTTTAAATCATCTTCACCAGAAATATTTGAACTGTTTTTAGCAGTTACAATCTTGCCGTCCAAAGTCATTGCTGCATTTAAAATAACATAAGGTTTCATTAAATCACCTCAGATATGATAAAACATCTCTTTAATCTGTAAGAAATTAGCCAATGTTTGATTACCTATTACATCAGGCATTGTTAAAGCAACGAATATACCTAAAATACCAAAAATCAAACCAATACCCCAAATTATATGAACCGCCTGTTTTTCTGTAATTGGCCTTCTAATAACCAATCTGATTAATGATTTAAAACCAGTTTCAGGCCTTATTAAGTTACCTTCATCATCAACTTGAGTTGGCTTGAATTGCTGACGTTCCATAACCCCTGCACTGTAAAATTTCATAGCAGCATCAATAATATTCGGCATTAAAACAATGAATGCAATTAATTTTACCCTACCAATAAACGCGATAGAAACGATTGCAGCCCCAATAATCAATGTACCTGTATCACCAGGGAAAATTTTAGCCGGATATTTGTTATAATATAAAAATGCGATTAATGCCCCAAGCATACTCATACTAATGATTGTTACATCATATTTTCCTAAAATTATACAGGAAATAGTTAAAGAAGCAAGTGATATAATCCCCAAACCAGATTCAATACCGTTTAAACCGGCCAACATATTAGTCAAATTGGATCCGATTGAAATAGCTATTGGAATAGAAATCAAATATAATAAACCAACATTTGATGGTGCTGCCCATATTAATGGAAGACCAGCTAAAAAAAGAAGGAAAAATTTCTCTTTTGAAGACAATACTAGCAAATCATCAGTAATTCCTATAATACCTACTAGCAAAATAACTATTAAAACTATACATAATGGAAATGCCAATAAATCATGCATATAAATACCGGAAAACATTCCTATAATAAAACCGAAAAGGATTCCGAATCCTCCCATTTCGGCAACGATAGGTTTCCATGATTTATGTAAGTCTTTTCCTACAATGTCAGCTTTTTCCAATTTCTTAATAATTCTGGGCATTGATAAATGGGTTACTGAAAAAGCCAGTAATCCACATATTATCGCTATAACATATAATGGTAATTGAGGCAATATTATCATAACAATCACTTACTTATATTATATATTAATTGTTAAAAAAATAATTTGTGATTATCGCCAATATCTGAGTAAAAAAAATGATTTAACTATTTATTATTTAAAATATAATATACTGTTCTAATCGGAATATTTAACTTTTCAGATATTTCTTTAGGTTTCAAACCAGAATCTTTCAGAGATTTAACTTCATAATAATCATATTTTTTAGTATTAGTATCCAATTTTGTTTTATTGCGCCTGAGTAAATAATAAACTCTATTAAGAGTTATATCCAATATTTCAGCAATTTCGGCTGCTTTATATCCCTCACTGGCTAATTGCAATAATTCCTCTTCGTAATCACAGGGTTTTTTTGAAGCACCCCAATGATATTCTTTAACAACATCAATATCAAGTTGGTTTAAAGCTTCAATATATTTATTTGAAGTTCTATTGTAAACACTGGGAGAACAAGTTATCTTTTCAAGGTTAGGATATTCTTCAAGTAAATCCATAATCTTTAATGAAGATAAAACCTCAGTAATATGAATTGATGTGACATCCTCATCCATAACAAACACTATCCTTTAATCAAATCAAGGAATTTTTTAGACCTATCTGTCTTAGGATTTTTAATATTTTCAATATGCTTAATCTCTTTTTTGATTTTAGATTCATTAACATTAAATGCATTGCTTATAATTTCCAAATCAATGCCGCTGTTTAAATGTAATTGCGCTGCACCCAATGCAGGAGGGTTAACCTTAATATTTGAATTTTTCATTAGTTTTTCAAATTTGAATTTCTCATATAAAATTAAATCTTTTTGTTCCACATCAATGATTTTAATATCACTGAACTGCTTTAAAATATCAATAACTTTTGGAAAATTTTGAGCAAAAACTTTTCTTTGCTGACGGTCAAGTTCAACACGGATATATGGAAACGGTCCTGTTGTAAGTTTACGATTGGAAACAGAAGTTGTTAAATAATATCTAAAAATATCCCAGCTGATTAATGAAGGAGCTATATTTTCAAATATTGTTCTTTCAATAGTTTCACGAGTTTTTAAATCCCTTTTAAGTGAACGGTTTAATTCATCATGACGATTTAAATACCGGAGTTTTTTTAATTCTTCTTTAATTTTATTCTCTCTCCAATTTTCAATTTCGGCAATATCAAAGGAGTCTATGAAATTTGGAGTATGATTGTTATATTTATGGATTAACTCATCGTAACTATTTATTCGTTTAAAATCACTTAATTCTCTTTTAAAAATATCATCACGTATATTTTTAATGATATTTTCTGCATAACGTACATAACCTAAAGCTAGGGCTGTACGCCCATGTTTATCATCAATAATGGCTGGTTTGGTTCTGTGAAATTCCAATTTTTCAATTCTTACATTTTTTCCATAAGTTTTTCTAAGCTCCTCTTCATAGTTTTCAACAAATTCAGAATCAAAAGTAACTCTTTTTCTTAACCAGCGATTATTTTTATCCCTATATCTAAATAATGGTGAAATGGTTTTTACATGGCCAGTACGTTCTTGTTTAAGTGCATTAATAACTTTTTTAAATGAATTTCTTCCATATTTGGATAAATCTGCCATTAATACACGATAATCTCCAGATAATGGTAAATATGGAATTATTTCAATCCTAAAAGTTTTCTCCCTACTTATTTTAAATGAAAAAGATTCGCTTTTACATCTACATTTTCCATTAAGATGTTTATATTCCGATATTGAATATTTTTTATAACAGGAATCACATTTTAAATAGCCGAATTGTTCAAGATGGCCGATGGCAATTTGGTGAGAGTCAATAGCGGATTTTACTCTGTCCAGAATATTTTTTTTAGCATTGGCTTTATTTCTAAACATTTGATTATGGCGACTATTCTCACTTACCTCTTCAAGAGAAACTTCACCAATTGATTTATTGCCATATTTATTAAGTGATGTGAATGGAGTACCGTATCCCTGCACTTCCATATCACGTCTAAGTTTTTTTAAGGTGTTTAATCTGTCATCTAGTTTAAAGTAGAGATTTTTGAAATTTGCAAAATCTTCAATATTGTCCACATCAATATTGTCAGAAGCAATTTCTTTTAAATATTTCTCGGCATTAATTACTAGAACAGATTCTTCCATATTAATCAGATTCTATTGGATTTCTTCACCAATTTCACAGTCATCTGGTGAAAGCAATGCACCGCTTTTACCGGTAGCTAAAAGCATTCCTTCAGATAATGTTCCAAATAATTTTGCCGGTTTTAAATTAACTAAAACAGCCACTTTTCTATTAATTAATTCTTCAGGTTTGTAGAATTTTGCAAGACCAGCTACAATTTGTCTGGTTTCATCTCCAATATCCACCTGCAATTTCAATAATTTATCTGATTTTTCTATTTTTTCAGCTTCTTTAATCTGTCCTATTCTAATATCCACTTTATCAAAGTAATCAATATCTATAATATCACTCATATTATCATCCTCATTTTCTTCTAAGTTTTCTTGTAATTTGTCTTTTTGATGAGTAATTACATCATCTTCAATTTTTTTAAATAATGGTTTGGCTTTTGCAATTCCATAACCGCTTGGAAGTGGAACTTTTGCATCAGCCCATACACTTATATCATCTAATTTTAATATTTGAGCTATTTCATCAGCTTTAGTTGGTAAAAATGGTTTTAACACATAAGCTAAAGTTTTAGCCAATTGATTTGATAAGTATAATGTATTAGCAGCTTTCTGCTTATCTTCTTTTACTGCTTTCCATGGTTCCTGATCATTGAAATATTTATTTCCTATTTTAGCTACTTTAAATATTTCAAGCAAAGCTTCTCTAAATTCATAATTAGAAATATATTCACCAACAGTATCCGGCAACTTAGTTATTTCAGCTTCAAAAGCCAAATCCTCACTGGAAGGATTATTATATTCGGGTACATTACCATCAAAGAATTTATGGGTAAAAGTAAATGTTCTGTGAAGTAAGTTTCCAATTACATCTGCCAATTCATCATTATTTCTTCTTTGGAAATCATCCCATGAAAAATCAGAGTCCTTATTTAATGGAGCGTTAATTGTTAAATAATATCTAAGTAAATCAGGCTCGAAGTCTTTTACAAAATCACTAATCCAAATAACCCAATTTTTACTAGTAGACATTTTTTCTCCTTCAAGAGATAAGAATTCACCGGCATAAATCATATCCGGTTTTTTACATCCATAAGCAGTTAATAAACCTGGCCAAAAGATAGAATGATGGTAAATAATATCTTTTCCAATGAAATGAACCACATAATCATTCCAGTAATCTTCCCATTTAATATTAGTTTTTCTTGACCATTGGGCAGCTGAGGAAATATAACCCAAAAATGCTTCAATCCAAACATACAATACTTTTCCTTGAGCTTCATCCAGCGGTACTGGAATTCCCCAATCCATATCTCTTGTTAAAACCCAATCATTAAGCCCTTCTTTAAGCCAGTTGGATGCATAATTTTTAACATTAGCAGGCAAATTATCATTATTTTTAATATAAACTTTTAATTCATATTCAAATTCAGATAATTTAAATGCATATTGATAAGTATCTTTAATTACAGGCGTATTGCCACAGGTTAAACATTTCGGTTCATCAAGTTCAATCGGTTCAAGTGCCCTTCCACACTTTTCACAATGATCTCCACGAGCTTCACTACCACAAGCAGGACATAAACCCTCAACATAACGGTCAGGTAAGAATTTTTGACAGTTTTCACAATATAACTGCTGAATATCAAGTCTATAAATTAAACCTTTATCATATAAATCTTTAAAGAAATTCTGAGCAATTTCATAGTGAATTTCATCAGTAGTTCTTGTGAAATTATCCAGTGAAATATTCATAGATTCCACATCACGAACAATCATATCATGATATCTTTTAGAAATCTCAATAGGTTTTTTATTTTCTTTATCTGCTTTTACAGCAATTGGAGTTCCATGTTCATCAGTAGCACAAACCATCAACACATCATTTCCAATCATACGATTATATCTGGCATAAATATCCGCAGGCAAATAAGTAGAACGGATATGTCCTAAATGACATGGACCGTTTGCATAAGGAAGTGCGCATGAAATAAATACTTTAGTCATTTATTAATCTCCTAAATTTTTAAGCATAAATATATATGTTATTCATACTTTATAAAGTATTAATTTTTTAAGATATTGTTAAATTTAAAATTAAAAAAAGAATAATTGATTAATTAACAAAATAACATTAATTGCAATAACTATTAAAAATCTTTGATATGTGTCAGACACTGAACTTCCATCAACTTTTAAGAAGTTGGGGATTCTCGATTAATTAACATATTCTTACTGGAGTGAAATGTTAATATTTTCGAGCCGATACCCGCGCACCGCAGGCCATGACAATCCCATACAGGAATTGTCTTTATTATTTTTTCAAGGATTAATCTTAATCATTCTTAAACGATTATATGAAAAGTAACTATTATAATTCATTATACTTATTAGCACAAGTATTAAAAATAATCAATCGAAAAATTAATTATTCACGCACGAAAAAAAGAAAGAATTGAGGATAATTTTAATCCTCAACTTTTAATTGTAATTTTGTTTGCAATATTGCAGCCATTATAAGTTGATGTTATGATGTATTGGCCTGAAAGTAATCTGATGTTTAATTTTGCCACACCATCACTGCCAGTTGCCCTGTTGTAGAACACACCGTTGATATTGAATGTAACATCCTGTTTTGGGTAAGGTTTTCCTTTACCGTCAACCAACTGTGCTTTGAACTGTGATCCGTCCATGTATTTCATTGAAAGATCCTCAGCACTTAAAATCGGCAATACTTCAATACTGTTTCCTTGGCTAAAGTCCTTGTAGTAGGTTGTTACTGTGTAATTTCCCTGAGCCAGGTTAATGTTTATTTTTGCATGTCCTGTTGCATTGGTTTTCTTAGCATAGATCATGCCGTTGATGTTGAATTTAACTTCTTCGCCTGCACCGACATAACCACCATCAGCAGTATGTATACGGACAATAAACTGTGAAGCATTTCTGAAATACTTGGTTAAATCACTGGATTCAATAACAGAAAGTACTTTAATGACATTAGACATTTTTTCACCAGTCACCGTGTTGGTAGCGGTTAAGATGTATTCACCAGAAGGCAAATTAATGTTCAGTTTTGCAGTACCATTTCCATCAGTTGCCCGGTTATAAATAACACCATTAACGTTAAAGGAAACCATAATGTTTGGTGTTGGTGTACCATTTACATCAACAAATGTTGCATAATATTGAGTGTCATTTCTAAACACTTTAACTACATCCGAAGCATCTATAGTGGCCTTGACAAATACAGCAGAATTGACTACCACATCATCAACAGCAACACTGACAGGATACTCACCACTGTTCAAGTTAATGTTTAATGAAGCAGTACCGTTTTCATCAGTAGTTCTTGTGTATGTAACGCCGTTTATTGTGATTTCAACAGTTTTATTTGTGGCTGCTTGGCCTTTAGCGTCAGTTACAGTTACCGTGAACTTTTGCGGGTCTTTGTAGTACTTGGTTAAATTCTGAGCTGTAATAGTTATTGTATTCTTGTTAACTGTAATATTAACTGCAGTTACTGCAGAATTATACAAATCATCACCAGCATATGAAACAAATGCAGTGGCATTTTCAACAAGACCTTTAATAGTGATATTTGCAGTTCCATCTACTATTGGGGCGGAATGTACATGTCCATGTACAACAGCAGAAACATTGCCTGTTGCATTTTCCAAACCAGTAACAATAATTACAGCATCACCACCTTCAGTTATTTCATCACTAGTTGCTTTAATGGTTAAATTCTTCTTATCAGGAGAAGGCACATCATTTACAACAACATCAGCGTTTGTTTCGATCGGATTGTATTTATCATCACCAGAGTAAGTTACTGGAATAGTAGTTATTCCTACTGGTAAGCCTGTTAAAATAGCGCTGGCAGTACCTTCTTTAAGAGGAACAATTTCATTGCCGATTCTTACATCACCTGTAGCATCACCAGGCAATATAACAATAACAGTAGCGTTTTCACCAACGGTAATGACAGAATCCTCAATATCAATAAGGGCATCTACTTTACTGACACTAACACTTACATCTCCAGTTGCATGATTATAGTTATTATCACCAGAATACGTTACATGTGCCGTGTAGTTACCTGCAGCCAAATCAGGAATAATAATATTGGATTTACCATTATTAACTTGATTAGTGTAGGTTTTACCGTTGATTGTGGCTGTGACATTTCCTGATGCATCACTTGGCAAAGTTACACTGATTGTTGCATTATCACCGACACTGATTTCATCACCTAAAAGGGCCATGTCAGCATCTTTTAAATCAATAGCAATACTGTTGGACATATTTTCATTAGAAACAGAATTAAATGAAGTAATAATGTATCTTCCATGTTCTAAAACCAAATTAACACTTGCACTGCCTTTATCACCAGTTACTTGTGAATTATAGATTACACCATCAATATTGAATGATACATCTGTACCTTCTTTTAGGTAGTTTCCTTCACCGTCAATGAAAGTAGCACTAAATACAATGTTTTTAGATTTGGATTCCACATCTTCTGCATTAATTGTAGGTAAAATCGTTACAAGAGAATTGACAGTAATATTATCAACCGCAGTGGTTACATCATATGTTTTACTGATCAGGTTAATACTTAATGAGGCAGAACCATTCTCATCAGTAGTTCTAGAGTATGTAATGCCGTTGATTGTTATTTTTACTTCTTTTCCTGCAATTGCTCTTCCATTGGCATAAGCAACATTTATATTGAAACGTTCATTGCCGGAATAGTATTTGGTTAAATCAGGAGCAGACACAACAATTTCATCCTCTTTAACAGTAAGATTTACATCATTTGTTAATGAATTATATTTATCATCACCAGAGTAAGTTACTGGAAGAGTATAGTTGCCATATTCCAAACCAGGAATAGTGATTATTGCTTTTCCATTATCAACCGGTGAAAAGTAAGTTTTACCATTAACAGTAGTTGTTACATTACCTGTTGCATCAATTGGTAATTCTACGTTAATTGTAGCGTTTTCACCTTCAGTGATTTCATCAGCACTGGCATCCATAGTTGGGTTTACTTTTTTAACATTTACAGTAACGATGGTTGTATTTTCAGCATAAACTCCATCACTAACAACTTTAACAATAATTGGAGCAGTACCTTCTTTTAATGCAGTGACAAGACCATTTTCATCAATACTAATGATACCTGAATTATCCGGCATGTAAGTTACATTTAAGCCATCAGGAACGGTAGTAGCGATAATAGTGAAAGTATCATCAATTAATAAATTTAAAGTATTATTATTGACTCTGACGCTGGCGTCATTCAAGCTGACTTTTACTGTAATTGTTTTGTTTTGAGCGGCAGCATATTTGTCATTTCCAGCAAATGAATAGGTAATAGTGGCGCTGCCTTCACTTAAAGCAATAATTTGATTATCTAATAATTTAATAATGGAAGTTTCACTAATTGTATAAGTTAAATTACCTGCCTCGGAAGGATTTAAACCAGCACCACTATCAACTTTATCA
>CACXWH010000069.1 GCA_902771225.1 uncultured Methanobrevibacter sp.
AACCTACATATTATATGGCATTTATCCGAGAGCATTTGAAAACTAATCTCACCACCCCATCCACATAAAAAAAATATAGACACTAACCCACTAAATGTGAAATTCATCCCCCGGCTTAAAGAAGCCGGAGAATTCTTGCACAATAAAGTTAAAAAAAATAGATAACGTATTGAAATATGCATATTGAATAAATTAGTCATGAAAAATATTCAAAAATATTAAACAAAACATAATTATAATGTAAGTGGTGTTTTATTAAATTTCCGACTTAAATAAGCCGGAAATTAATGTAAAATAATAATTTAATAGTTATTCTTCAAGGTCTTCTTTCCATGATAAATCAATCTCATTTTTTTCATAAAGCATGGTTGTTGCTTTACTTACGCTATTATACATTTCATTTATACCATCTGCAGTTTTTCTGTAATTTGCAACATGTTCCTGATTTATTCCTATTCCTGCAGCTTCACCATATGAATCAATATCGGCCCCAAGGTAAAGAAATTCCCAGTTGCTGTTTGTAATTAAGTTTTTTATTTGTGTTTTTGTAAATTCGACTGATGAGTTTTCCCGTCCGTCTGTTGTTATTACAAATAATACTTTTCCGCTAATTTCTTTTTGCATTGTAATGATTGTTCTTCCTATTGCATCTAAAAGTGCTGTAGATCCTCTTACTTGGTATTCTTTTTCTGTTAATTCATCAACATCGAATAAATCTTTTCTTTTATAGAGCATTTCATATTCATGGTCGAATAGAATTGTAGTTACCTTTGCTTGTACTTCATCTGATTTTTGTTCTTTTATTATGGAATTGAATCCTCCGATTGTGTCTTTTTCAGACCCATACATAGAACCGCTTTTGTCAAGTAAAAATATTATATCCATTTCATTTTCTAAATTTTTCATTTTTTAATCTCCGTAACTATCTTGTGTATAAATTATTAGTAATGCTAGTATATATAAGTTGTGTATAAATATCCGATAAAAAATAAGAAAAATTTAATGAAAAATTAATCATTCTTTTTAAGTAATTCCTCTATAGCATCAAGTTTATCATTAATTTCGCGTAATTTTTTCTTATAATGATTAATTAAAATACCTGCAGTTAAAGTTGCAGTACCTACACCGGATAACAAATAACCTGACCAAACTAAAAATACTGAGTTTATTTTACCCGGAACAGAAGATCCTAAAACTGCATAACCATTACTTGTAAATGAATTTGAAACCATAACAAGAGCATCTAAAGGATTAACATGCTCAGAAACCTGAGTAATGAAAAAACTAATGAAAATTATTGCAAACAATAAAATAATTGATAATCCTAAACCATTAGATTGAGTATATTGCCTGAATTTATCATAATACAGCTTAATGAAGTAGAAATATGCCGGAACATGAATCAGATTCATTAATCCAACAAGAGTATGACCAAATATCACATAAGTAAGACTACCATAAGGAATTAATAAAAGCAGTATTATCTTACCTTTAATAGAACTTTTATCCAACTCAATAGCTAAATATAAAGAAAGAAGAATATCAAATGCAACAAAAAAAGGCACATCACTTCCATTAAACACAATAGCATATAAAATATCCACGAAACATAATCCCATCATAATTAAGAAAGATATTTGCTTTAAAGAATGAATCTCTTCTTTAGGAAAATATTCTCTAGGGTTAAAGATTCTGTAAGAACCAAGATTAACTTTCTTATAAACATACTCAAATATAATCATTAAAATCAAGAAAACGATTATTTCCGCAATATATTTTAAAATATCTATATAAAATTCTTCCACCATTACACCTATATTATTATTTAGAAAAAGATATTAATATAGTTTTAAATTTAATTTTTTAAAAACCTGCTGTCTCTTCAATTCTAAATAAACAATCACTTTTAAAAAAAATGTGGAAAATATTATATAATAATATTAATTATATTTAAACATAGGAATAATATTATCATTAATATTTAAACTGAATATTTTTAAATTAATTTATTTGAGAAGAATATAATATGAAGAAAAAAACTTTGGATAAAAAAACACGAAATTTAATCCTCATATTATTTTTAATCGGAGTATTCATGGGATCCCTTGATACAGGAATAATAGGTCCTGTATTGCCTTCCATTGAGCAAAGCTTTAATCTAACAAGTAGAGAATCAAGTTGGATATTTACACTATTTGTAATTACTTTCATGATTGGTTCTCCAATAATGGCTAAGTTTTCAGACTTCTACGGGAGAAAAAAGATTTTTATATTGGATGTGATATTATTTGGAATTGGATCCAGTTTAATAGCATTTTCAGCAAGTATTGAATTAATATTCATCGGCAGAATCATACAGGGTTTCGGCTGTGGAGGAATTTTTCCTGTAGGAGGGGCATTTATTGGAGATGAATTTCCATTAGAAGAGAGAGGAAAAGCATTGGGAATTCTTGGAAGTGTATTTGGTATATCTGCAATTGGAGGACCATTAGTTGGAGCGGCTTTAATACCCTTTGGGTGGAATTGGTGCTTTACTATAAATATCCCAATAAGCATATTATTAATAATATTTGCATTATACATTCTTCCGAATATAGAAAATAATAGAAAATTAAAAATAGATTATTCGGGAATTGTAATATTAAGTTTGCTTTCAATATCTTTAGCCTACGGATTAAACCAAATAGATTCAAGCAATTTCATAAATAGTATTTTGTCTTTAAATGTAGCTCCATTTTTAATAATATTTATTATTTTAATCCCTATTTTCTTAATAGTTGAAAAAAGAGCTGAAGAATCAATTGTAGCTATACATATGCTAAAAAATAAAGAAATTAGTATAGCATGTATTGAAACTTTATCTTATGGTATAATTTACTCCTCTGCAATATTCATACCCTCTTTAGTAATTCTTTCAATGAGTTTAAACGACCAATATGCAAGTTTAATGTTAATTCCAATTTTAGGAGCCAATGCCTTTGCAGCGCCAATATTAGGTAAAATTCTAGATTCAGTCGGGTCACGTAAGATTATGACAATAGGAACATTAATATTAACCCTAGGATTAATTTCTATTGCGATTTATCCCAATAACTTTATTTTATTCATTATTGCAGGTTGCTTAGTTGGTGTTGGCCTTGTAACAATCATTGGTGCTCCATTAAGATATATTGTTTTAAGTGAAGCCAAACCTACAGAAAGAGGAGCGGGCCAAGCTATTGTTAACATGCTATCAAGTGCAGGACAGTTAATAGGTGGTGCTCTTATTGGAGGAATAATTGCATCTTTTTCAGGGATTCTAGGTTATAAAATAAGTCTCTTATTGGCTGCGGCAGTTGCATTTACTGCATTTTTATTTACTTTAAAACTAAAAAACCGTGACGAACAAATATCAACCATGAAATTAAACGAATGAAAAGTGGAAAAAAAGATTTGAATTAAGGGTTTCCACTTTTAAATTTTTAATAGCTCATTTAAATCTAAAATAACTTGTTCAAATTTAACGCCATATTTATGGTTTTCATCACCAACAGTTTTTTCAATAGCTCTTTTTGTAAATTCGCCGGCGATTTGTGCGGCTTGAGCTGGTGATTTACCTCTCATGACTGAACCTACAAATGCTGAAGCAAAAACGTCACCGGTTCCATGTGATATATAATCAATTTTATCATTGTATACAATTTCACAGGAAGATTCCTTTTTGTCTAAAACAATCATTCCCAATTTACCGTCTTCATTAGTATCTCCTTTTAAGATAACATGTCTTTTAGTAAATTGAGAAAGTTCATCAGCCATTTCTAACATTTCTTCTCTTGTGAATTCTTCTTTCCAAGGTTTATGTAATATATAACAAGCTTCTGTAGTGTTTGGAAGGATATAATCTCCTAATTTACATAGTTCACCCATCTTATCTGCAAACTCTTGATCAAACCCATTATAGAATTCACCATGATCAGCCATGGCCGGATCAACAAATACAATTCCCCCAGGCTTCAATCTTGAATCAATGATATCTTTAATGTAATCCAATTGTTCAATTGATGCGATAAAACCAGTATAGATGGCATCAAAATATATTTCTTCTTTTTCCCAATGTTTTCTGATTTCAGGAAGGTCTTCTGTTAAATCCCTAACGGTAAAGTCTGTAAAACCTGCAGTGTGTGTAGATAAAACTGCAGAAGGAAGTATTGCTGTTTCTATTCCAAAAGCGGAAACAATCGGAAGTGCTACTGTTATAGAGCATTGGCCATAACAGGATATGTCCTGAATGGTTAAAATTTTTATTGTATCATTCATTTTTTCAACCTAAATAATTTTTTTATTGATTATAATTTCTTATTTTATTTTATGTATTATTTAAAGCTTTGTAGAACATAAATGTACATTTTATTATCAATAAACATGAATAAACACATCTTAACGTCGTAATTGTTCAATTAATATTCTTTCTACATCATCCTTATGTTCAAATAAGACACAACCCCCTTCATGGTCATCCATCAAAAGGTCCCCATCTCTAAGTGATGTGAATAATTTAGAATTTAAAGCCTCAAGAATTGATGTATCTTTAACATTTATATCTGAATAAGGAGAAGCCGGACAAGGTTCAGCCCCCCCATGAGAATTAATATGGAAAAATCCTCTACCTGCAGCCAGACAGCCTCCCGAATCTTTTTCATCCCCCGGAAATGATAAAAATATCATGTCTTGATATTGCTGGCGTAAACGATTGAGTTCTTTTAACAATATTTCCCTTTCACTGTCGCTTGGTGCCAAATCCATAGTTTCTTCATTAACCGGAACATATTCTAGGAAAAATACTACCCTGCATCCCAAATCATGTAACCTTGAAACAGTTTCATTTGAAAGTACCTTATTTATATTTCCTTTTGTAAATGTAAGTGATGCACCAAAAATTATATTTTTATTCTTCATCAATTCCATTGTGCTGATTAATTGACTGTAAACACCCCTACCCCTTCTTGAATCTGTAATTTCTTCATCTCCCTCAATAGATAAAATTGGAATAAGATTTCTGTTTTCATCAAGTAACTTCAAATAATCATCATTTATCATAGTTCCATTTGTAAATATTGGAAATAGAATTTCTGGATAATCACCAGCTTTAACAATAACATCTTTTCTAAGCATTGGCTCTCCACCTGCAAGAACTATAAAACTAATTCCAATGTCCTTTGCTTGATTGAAAATGTCTGCCCATTCCACATCTGAAAGCTGATTTAAAGGAGTATTATCATTGCATGCATCATTGGCTCTAGAATAACATCCTGTACAATGTAAATTACAGCTGCTTGTAATACTTGCAATCAAAAAGACAGGAATATTTTGACCCTTTTTATCATATTTTTCTCTAATTTTAGAAGCTTTTTTAGCATGCTTTGAAAATTTAAGTAAGAATAACATTTCTTTTGTATTTTTTATAGATATGTGAATAGCATCCTTTATTATTCTATCAGCACCTGCTGAGAGATATTCCTGAATATTAAAATTATTGTCTTTCATTTATTTCACCTTAATGCAGTCCAGAAGGAACTTTGCATGTTCTTCTGTTTCTTTAAAAAAGTTATCCAACATGTCTTGGGGAATATCCTCATATTCTGCACAAATTTCAACAATTGAATATATAGGAAAACTGTAATATTCTTTAGCCAGCAGGTCAGGATTTAAGTCTGGACGGATTATTCCATTTTCTTTTAAAATTGTGAAAAAATCCTTCCAGAATATCAACGGTTTGGCAAGTATTTCATTTTTAAAGAACAATCTTATATGTTCATTGTAATGCATTTGGATAAATATTAGTTTCCAGATTTTAAGATTTTTTTCCTGTGAAAACATTTCCTTTATGGCTTCAGAACCCTTATGATAGAAAAGTTCTGGGTTTTCAAGTAATATTTTATTATCTGAAGATATCATATACTCTTTACTGTTAAGCAATTCATCATATTCAAAAAGATCTGAAAAGTACTCGAATATATCCATTAATATTACTTTTTTAGATGGATAATGGCTATATATTGAGCTTTTTTTTATTCCTACCTCTTCTGCTATTTCTCTAAGTGAAACTGAATCATAACCTTTTTTTGAAAATAAATCCAATGCAACATCAAAAATTTTTTCTTTAGTACTCATAATCCTACCTACCGTTCGTTAGGTATAATATTTAATTAATACTATTTAAAATTAACTAAAAAAAATTAAAAATTATATTAATGTATCAATCCTTTTGGCAATAAAGAAATACTCGTTTAAATGTCATATTATCATTGAAAAACTGTTAAAATCTCATTAACAATCTGTTCAATAGAAAAACATCCATCTTTTTACAAAAATTAATATAAAAAATAAACTTTTTTAATCAGGAAAATTCAAACCTTCCTTATCGTCTCGAACAGCTTTAAAATATTCATGCTGTGATATCTTAGTTACATCCAATTTGATGATATCATCGGGGTTAAGCATTTCTTTAGTAGAATCAGCCAATTCAAAAGTAATGCAATCATCAGTGGTATCTAATGTAACACTATCAACATAGAATCTATCATCAACAACCCTGCCAGGTTCCCAATAATATTCTATATCACATTTGACTGGAACTACTCCAAACTCATTAAATGTAAAATAACTACCATTTTCTTTTTCAATAACATGAATAGTTGTAGATACAGCTTCAAATTTGTCCAATATTGTTTGTGTTTTCATGGTGTTTCCTCAAAAATTAGTATTAATATATTGTGTGTAAAAGATATTTAAAGTTTTCCCGTTTAAAAAAATTAGAAATTATAAAAAGTATTTTATTTTCTAAAATACAAATATTAAAATGTTTTATTATCAAATTTGGGTTGAAAGTTATGAGTCTTCGAAACTTAATTGGCAATACGCCTATGATAAAAATTAATTACGAATATGAAGGAAAATTAGGAAGCATATATACAAAACTTGAATTCTACAATTATTCCGGAAGTATAAAAGACAGAATTGCATTGCACATTATAGAAAGTGAATTAGAAAATGGCAACTTAAAAAAAGGGCAGGCCATAGTAGAAGTTACAAGTGGAAATACAGGTATTGCCTTCAGTGCCATTGGTGCACTTTTTGGTCATGAGGTTCATATTTTCATGCCTGACTGGGCATCTCTTGAGAGAAGAAAACTTATGGAGATGTATGGTGCAAATGTTCATCTCATATCTAAAGAAGAAGGAGGATTTAAAAGAGCATTAGAGCTTTCTAAAGATTTTGCAGAGAAAAACAATGCATACAGACCTAATCAATTTGATAATAAATTAAATGAAGAAGCCCAATATAATACAACAGGTCAAGAAATTATAGATACTATTCCTGACGTTAATGCATTTGTATCCGGTATTGGAACCGGCGGAACACTTATGGGTGTAGGAAAAAGATTAAAAGACCATAATCCAAATTCAAAAGTTATAGCATTAGAACCAAGTACATTATCCATATTAAAAATGGGAATGGAAGAAGGAAGCCATATGATTGAAGGAATTGGTGATGACTTCATTCCGGGAATTGTCAATGAAGATTTAATTGATGATATTGTATTGATTGATGATTTAGATGCTATTAACATGTCTAAAAGAATAGCTCAGGAGTTCGGTTTAGGGGTTGGAATTTCCAGTGGAGCAAACTTTTTAGCAAGTGTTTTAATAGATAATGAAGATTTAAAAATAGCCACTGTTTTTCCGGATGACAATAAAAAGTATATAACTACAAAATTATCTGAAGAAGTTAACTGCAATGATTCCAAACTACTTTCAAACAAAATAAAACTCCTGGATTTCGAAGTAATTTAAAAATTAATCCTTTTGCCATCTTTTTAATTTTGGAAAAACTTCACCCATCATAGCACTAGCTTCATCCTTATCAATATCCGGGTGAACTTCAGTCATTTTTTCAATGCAAAAATTCATCATTTCTTCCATAGACATATCTGAAGTAAACTTTCCATCTTTAAAACAGTATTTACAATAGTCTTCGTTTTTAGATCCGTCGGCATTGGTTCCAAAAAGGTTATCATCACTTATAGGCATTGCACAAGATTGGCAAAATTTTTGATTTTCAAAATTATCCATAATATCACTTTTCCCACCAAATAAACTTTCCAAACATTTATTTGAATACTTTTTTTACAATATTATAGAATAAGTATATATACTATAAAATATTTAAAATTATTTATTGCAAGTACTTGCAAAAAATTTTTGAGTAAAATATTTTAAACGTGAGAAAATGAATGAAATTTTATTTCATAAATTATATTTTATAAATGAAATTTTTGAACAAAAAATTAAAGCACAACAAAAAAAAATGAATAATATTTCCAGAGGTCAGGGAAGAGTTTTAGCTATTTTAAAAAAGAAAGATAATATTTCAACTAAAAATTTAGCTATTATTTTGGGGATTAGTGTCTCTGCATTGAATTCACTTTTAACAAAATTAGAAAAAAATGGATATATAGTTAAAGAATCTTCTATGGAAGATAAACGTGTTTTACTTGTTAAATTAACTGAAAAAGGACGTAATTTTGAAATTAAGCCATCAGTTGATTACACCATATTTGATTGTTTAGATAATACTCAGAAACAGGAATTTGACAAATATTTAAATAAGATAATTAATGAGCTCCTCAATGATATTAAAAAGGACAATCCTGAAAAATTTGAAAAAACAGCTCAAAAAAGAAATAATTTGATAAAAGAATTATTTGATAATGATAAGGATAATATGTTCTGGTTTAATATGATTAAGGAATAATAATACTCAAAAATTTACATAAACTTTAAAGGGATAGATATGAACTTAACAAAAGAAAATATTGCATTAATAATATTCATCATTACAGCAACAATTTTAAGCACAGCCCAAACCATAGTTACAACAGGTTTAACTGGGATAATGGCTGACTTTCATGTATCATCTACAACCGTACAATGGATATACTCTTCATTTTTACTTGTTTTGGGCGTGATGATTCCAACATCAGCATATATTGCACGTAAATATAAAATAAGAAATATTATCATTACTTGTCTAATTGTATTTTTAATAGGATCCATTATCTGTTATATTGCCCCAGTAATTGATGTATTAATTATAGGAAGAATTATTCAAGGTATAGGTGGAGGCATCCTGCTACCAATTACACAAATAGTAATTCTTAAAGTCATTCCTAAAGAGAAATGGCATGCATATATGGGTTTATTTGGTTTTATTATAGGAATTGCTCCTGCTTTAGCACCTACAGTTGGTGGAATAATTATCGATTCAGTTGGCTGGAGAGAAATATTCTTATTATTTATAATAATTTCAATAGTATTAATTATAATTTCTGCTTTAGGCATTAAACTGGAATTCGATAGAGAGGTAAATTATAATCTGGACATTATTTCTTTAATTTTATGTTCTGTTGCTTGTCTTGGAATAATGATAGGATTTTCAAACATTGCTGCAAGAGGATTTAGTTTTGTATATGTTATCTTACCGATTATTATTGGAATAACTACTTTAATCCTATTCTCACATCGTCAATTTAATATTAAAAATCCTCTTTTGGATTTAGGAATTCTTAAACATAAATATTTCTTTTATGGAACTTTATTTTCAGCAATATTATATTTTACAATGTGTGCATTGAATGTAATTATGCCGTTATTTGTTCAAAACGTATCTTATTACTCAGCAACTGAATCAGGACTTATATTACTCCCAGCTACAATTATAATGATTATTTTTAACTTTGTAGGGTCAATACTGGCTATGAAAATAGGTGTTAGAAAGGTATTAATTATTTCATGTATATTATCAATTATAGGATATTTGATAATGATGACTTATGATATGAATTCAAGTATTAATTATATGATGATTACACAAATAATTAGAGCAATTGGTGCTGGTCTAGCCCTAATGCCTTGTGTAACTTGGACCATAAGTGTTGTATCAGGTAATGTTGAAGATGCAACTGCCATAAATAATACAGTAAGGCAAATAATTGGTGCTATTGGTTCTGCTGTTGCAGTTGTAATAATGGCAATATTTGCTGGAGGCAATATTAATCACAATGCTGTATCTGTAAATGCATTTGGAGAAACATCACTAGTTATGGCATTTTTGGCTATTGTTATGTTAGTGATTGTTATTTTATTTATACATGACAATGTCGAAAAAGAGGAAATTGATTAAAAAATTTCCTTTTCATTTTTTATTTTAATATATTTCTTATTTTTCCATATCAAACTAAATTATCCTAATTATCATGAAAAAAAACTAATTTTAAAAAAGGCATAGATTTTCAATTAAAAAATAATTATGAAAAAACCTGAACTTTAAATAAATGTGGGTCACAGTCATTAGGCTTAAAAATAAAGTTTTTTTGGGGGGGGGGAAATATACGCCTAATGAACCAAAAGGGGGGGATAAATTATCTATTATTATATATTATGAGTAGTAGAATGCTACTAAAACTTCACATTTTACTTAAACTAATATATGAACAGACACATATATAAAGATTTCCGACTGCAAGTA
>CACXWH010000070.1 GCA_902771225.1 uncultured Methanobrevibacter sp.
ATGATTTATGAAGATAAATTTGAAATATCTGATGAGTTTAAAGAAATTTCATCCAGATTAGATTTAAATTATTTTGATTTGCTTTTACATGTTGGTGAAGATTTTGAGTTATTATTTACCATTGATAAAGATTATGATTTAGATATTGATTTTAAGGTTATTGGTGAGGTTAATAATTCAGATAAGATAGAAATCACATTAAGTAATGGTGAAGTAACTGAAATTGAAAACAGGGGGTATAATCATTATGTTAGTTAATCCAAATTTGTATAAAAAAAGCTCTAAATCACAAAAAGTCAGATGTGAGATTTGTGCCAATTACTGTAAAATTTCTGAAAGCAATGTCGGTGTTTGCAGACAACATAAAAATGTAAATGGAGAGCTTTTTGATTTAAGCTATGGTATTGTATCTTCTTTAAGTCCTGATCCTGTTGAAAAAAAGCCTTTAAATCATTTCATGCCCGGTACTTTTACATACTCTATAGGTGGTTTTGGGTGTAATATGACATGTTTGCACTGCCAGAACTATATCATATCACATGAATACGAAAAGTTTGGTAATGGTATTAAAATACTGCCAGAAACAATAGTGGAAAATGCACTTAAATATAATTGTAAGTCAATTGCATGGACCTATAATGAACCTACTATACACTTACCTTTTAATAAAAAAACTTCTTTACTTGCAAAGGCAAAAGACTTGAAAGTAATTTATGTTAGTAACGGTTACATGTCGGCCCAATCAATAGAAGAGATTTTAACATTTGTCGATGCATTTAATATAGACTTGAAATCCATGTCTGAAAAATTTTATAAAAAAGTTTGTGGAGCAGATTTAGACATTGTTTTGGATAATCTAAAAAGAATTTATTTGGAAGGAAAGCACTTGGAAGTAACAAATTTAATAATAAATGGTTATAATGATTCAATAGATGAAATTGGCCAGCTATGTGATTTTATTGTAGATGAATTATCCGTTGATATTCCCCTACATTTTTCAAGAGCATTTCCATACTATAAAATGAGAGAAATAGAACCAACCAATAAAGATATTTTATATAATGCCCGTGAAATAGCATTAAAAAAAGGAATTAAAAATGTTTATTTAGGTAATATTGGCTAATAAAATAATGCAGTAAGATAAATCGAAATAGCAGCCATAAATCCAATTAAAATATAATTATTAACATTACTAAAATTAAAAAATTAAAATAAATTAATTTTTTATTTTAATCATGGATTATTCTCCGAAACTAACTCTTTCGAATTTTTCTATAGTTTTTAAAGATTTTGTTGCATCTACACCGATTTTAGTTGTAGTACCATCGCTTTCAGCTACAGGGTCTAGTGATGAACCGCGCACATTAGGAACAATCATAATGTCCCTATCGCCTTTAACACGTGTAGCTATTGCATACTCAACATCTTCAGCGTCAAATACATTAACATCCGTATCCACAACAACACAATGTTTTAAAGATGGGTGGGCAGATAATGCGGCCATTATTGCATTTTTACCGTCACCTTCAGTTTGTTTGTTAATAGAAACAGCAGCATGTAACCAGCAGCAACCTCCTTCAGTTAAAACAACATTTTCAACTGTAGGAACTGCATTTTTTACAGATTTAAATATTCTAGGTTCTTGAGGAAGACCTTGTAATAATTTATGTTCAAATCCGGCAGGGATAATTGCATGATAACATGGATTATCCTTTTTAATATGCATTTTTTCTAAGTTTATCACCGGCTGGTCACGAATAATGTCATAAGTGTCAGTCAAATCAACAAATGGTCCCTCACGGACAGTTTCGCTTACAGAAATTTTACCTTCTAAAATGATGTCTGCCTGAGGCACCTCTAAATCTCCACATTTAATTAATGTTAATTCACCGTCTTTAAATGCATTAGCAACATCCATTTCATTATAGTCAATAGGAATTGAAGTTGTACTTGCAAGCAATATTGCAGGATCCATTCCAATAGCTATTGCTATTTCCAAATCTTTTCCTTCTTTTTGAGCGTTTTGGAAATAAGTAAAAAGATTCCTTGGAACAATTCTTATTACCAGTCTTTTGTCATCTAAAACCATCATTCTATGGATTGATGCATTTTGAATACCGCTTACAGGATCACGTGCAAAAACAACACCCGCAGTAATGTATTTTCCACCATCCCTTTTATAATGAGTTAATATAGGTATTTTATCTAAATTAGCTTCTAAAGTATTATACTCACTAAAATCTGTAAATTTATCAACTTTAATGGGATTGTCACTAGCTTCAATGATTTTTTCAGTAATTTCAGAAACTTCACAGTTTATTGATTCGGCTATTTTTGCACGGGTATTACAGATACCTGAGATAACCGGCATATCAAATCCTTTAACATTTTTTATAATAACAGTATCTTTAGGATAGTCTCTTAAAACACGTGACACTTCATATTCGGATGATAATTCTTCCGTTATTTCAATAATATTTTTATTATCAATATTCATTTAAATCCCTACAAATTAATTTTTTTATCTTTTAATTTAGTTAAAATTTCAATAGTATTGGTATCTTTAATTGAAAGTATTTCACCAGCTAAAACTCCTGCATTACGACCATTATTAATTCCAACTGTTGCCACGGGAACTCCAGGAGGCATATTTACAGTTGTGAGCATATGTTCTCTTCCAAGTTCGTTTTCACATGGAACACCAATAATCGGTCTGTCAGTAAGCCCAACTAAAGCGCCGGTAACTTGTGATGAGTTTGAGCTGATTCCAATAAATATTTTTGAGTATTTAACTGCAGAAATATAACTTTTAAATTTATTATTTGACCTTATTGGACATACTACTTTCATGTTATATGAAATTTTAAGTCTTTCAAGAGTTGCGCTTACTTTTTTAGCGACTATTAAGTCTGATTGTCTACCAACAATAATTGCAACATCGGCATTAGGATTAATAGTTGATTTTTCAATTTTTTCAATTTCTTCTTTTTCTATTTTTAAATTTTCAACATTTAGATAATCTTTAACAAGGAATTTTTTATCTTTGATTTCATCAACAATTTTATTACTATCATAAACTTTTGTTTGATATTCTTTTCTTAGATTGATAACCTTTTCACGTATTTCACTGTCATGAATACCAATAAATTGAGCTGCTAAAATTGCACCGTTATCTCCTCTGTCAATTCCAACTGTTGCAATTGGTGATGGATACGGCATATGAACGCAAGAATCAAGTGCATCAATACCCCCTGTTTTAACATCAACGGGAACGCCTATAACTGGTCTTGGAGTATAAGCAGCTATTGCTCCAGGTAAATGTGCTGCAAGACCAGCAATTCCTATAAAAACTTCAATCCCAGCATCAGTACCTTTTTTTACAATTTCACGAATAAGATTTGGTGTTCTATGAGCTGATGCGATTTTTAAACTGTAAGGAATTTCTAATTTTTCTAAAATATCCATACTTTTTTCGGCAATGTGAATATCTGAAGAACTGCCAAGTATAATCATTACTTTTGGAACCATTATAAAATACCCTCATTTAAAATTAATTTCACTTTATATTATGATTATTAATAA
This sequence comes from uncultured Methanobrevibacter sp., assembly GCA_902771225.1. Classification (GTDB taxonomy): domain Archaea; phylum Methanobacteriota; class Methanobacteria; order Methanobacteriales; family Methanobacteriaceae; genus Methanocatella. The sequence goes on from CACXWH010000070.1 coordinate 3,583, forward strand.
TATATTTAAATTATGATTTTTTTGATAATTTCATGAACTACTTTTCATGTTAATTCTATTTAAAAATAATTTTTTAATATAATTAATCTTTTAATATTAAAAGCAATAATTATATTTTTTTACCATAAAACATAACACGACGTGCTGAAAAGTTCCAGAACAGAACTAATATTGAAGCAATAATTTTAGACCATAAATAATTTATTGAACATAGGTCTGTGAAGACATAAAGAAGTATTTCCGTGAAAATCCACCCTACAATACTTATTGCTAAAAAAACATTAAATTCTAAAGCTTTATTTTCAATTTGGGTTTGATTAAATACCCATGATGTTGATAAATAGTAATTTGCAAGAACTGATATGAAAAATGCAATTGTCGCTGCTATTAAATAATTGATATGGGCAAATTCGACTAATGCGAAGTATATAAAAAAGTCAATTAGAAATGCTGTTCCTCCTACAAAAATAAATCTAAAGAATTGTAGGAAAACATGGTCTGTTTTATCGACGAATAATTTTTTGGCTAATTTTTTCATTAAATCACCTAAAGCAATATACACTAAGCATTATAGAACCTAATAATATATTGCAGTACTCTACTTAGTTATGTTTTTAATTTCTTATTATTTATTAATTTTGATAATCTAAAATCCTAAAGCGGTCATTCAATCACTAATATATAGTTCCGGCCATGAATGTTAACATGCCACATAGGAATATCAAAATGCAGGTTATAATTAATATTTTATTATTTTTAATTTTAGGATTTTTATAGTTTATAATTAATGGAATTAATACAAATACCGGTAAAAAGTATCTGGGAACAACTCCAGATTCAATTAAATCCTTAGCGCCAACAGGAGCCCATGTTAAATATTGAACCACATAGGTTCCAAATATTATAATAAATACACTAAAGGCAGTTATTATGCGTGTATTTCTCTTAATTTTATCTTCAAGCTGATAAAACATACAAAGTAAGATGAAAAATAAGGTATATATAACATTAAATAATGGAAAATTATTATAATTAGTATAAAGTTTTGATAATGCATCAATTTGCACGGGTATTTGATTTCCGATTTGTAAAAATGTAATTAAACCATGTGCATCTGACAATAAATATTTTATTTGACCGTTAGCATTAACGTTTTTTTGTGCAAATAAAGAAGCTCTCCATGAATGTGATATGCTTCCGACAGCATAAAATTTAGACCAGATAATTAATGCTAGCAATACTGTTAATATTGATATAAACCCAAAATATTTATCCTTTGGATTTTTAAAATTATTTTTTGGAACAATCAATATTAATAGTGCAAACCCTCCAAGAGTCACTTTCGATAATCCAAGGATAATGACTAATATTGTAAAGATTCCTATTTCTTTTTTTGTTAAACTCCCTTCTTTTGCTTTGTACATGTATAAAAGATAAGCTATAACTATAAATGAGAAACTGAATATAAATGAATCACTGCTGAATGATGCTGCTTGAACTATTGCAAGGGGAAACGTTGCAACAACTGCCATTGGTATCTTTAGAATAGGCGTTTTTTTGATTGCTATGAATGTAAAGGAAGCATATAACAATAAATTAAAGAATCTTCCTAGCCATAACATACTTATTTGATTTAAATTTAATAATTTTGCCAAATCTATTCCCATGGCCTGTGCAATATAAACATAAAATGGATTTTGCTCAAATGCTGAGTTAACTAGTTGTGGGGTTGTGTTTATAGGTTGTGTATTCCAGGAGTTGGTTTCAAAGAAAGTTTTATCCATTGGCATATGGGCTAATGAATCTATGCTCATAAATCCGTTTTTATTGTTCTGTGTGATGTATTTGGGAAAGAAATCTCCATGGGATGTTATTTCAGACCTCATGAAATGTTCTCCTTCATCAGATACACTGTTAATTGGAGATAAAAATACACATAATAATCCAAATAAAATAACAATTAGAAATACAGTTCGTTCAATATTTTTTGTTCTTTTATAGTAGTATAATGAAGCAATTCCACATATTGAAGTGTAAATAACTGTTAAAACAAAAAATGAAGATTTAAAATTAGCTCCATCGAAAATAAATATATTTATAATAATAATTGATATTAAAAAAATTATCAATGATTTATAGTTATTTAAGTTTTTATAGTCTATCATGAATATCCGGATAATATTTTAAGTTTAGGTATTTTTGATACAATTAATACTGAAATCCATGCCAAAATAATAGTAATTATACTTAAAATAGCTATTAATAGTGCCATTTGTGTCCCGGATAATGGAAGTAAATCGAAATAGTGGAAAACAATCATTACTAAATATATATGCGTTAAATACATCCCGTAACTTGATTTACTAATACTTAATATTATTTTATTGACTATATTAATTTCAAAAAATCCTTTTATTTTTTTTCCAAATCCTTCCTTGCTATCGCCAATCGCTTTAATTAAAATGAATATGCTTGCTGATTCAAGTATTCCTATTAAACTAATATCTAAAAATGAGTCTAAATGGATTGTATTGTTTATCATGAATAAATATAAGATTTTATATGGAATTGGTTGATAAAGTCTTATAATAAACATTACGAGAAATATAAGTAGCCCAATTATGATCAATGCATTGCTTGAAAGCTTATATTCTCTGTTGGCGAGATAATATCCTAAAATCACATATCCAATTGGTGTTATAAAGAATGTTAAATCGAGAAAAGTGGTCCAGTTAAATAAGATGCATATTTGGTATATGATTGAAGATATAATGAATATTGAAGTGAAATATTTTGCTCCTTCAATTTTTTTGTTTTTAATAAATTCATTTATAATCGGAATAGCTAAAAATACTCCAATTACCATCCAGAAATACCAATTTACTCCTAAATTAAAGAAATCATTTATATAAAACACCAGTGCATCATAATTTAAAGGAATCTGATTTAAAATTCCGATAACAATTAATGCAATTAACATCCAGAATATGTATGGTGGAATTAATCTTAATGTTTTTTTGTTAATAAATTCTTTAATTGAAGGATAATCTCTATTTAAAAGTAATGCACCAGATATCATTAAAAATAATGGAACTCCAACTTTTCCTATATGTTGAAAGTGTGTGAAAGGTATATTTAAAATTGTGGCCTGTCTTCCGATAATGCATACATGACTAATTATTATTGCAAAAATAGCAACAGTTTTTAAAATATCTATATACATATATCTGATTTTATTACTCATAAAAACACCATTAATTAATATTTTAAATTTTCTTTTTAATATAATTATTTTTTAAGTTCTGCTATGTCAGTATTTAATAGTCACTGTAAGAATTATCATGGCCGAAATGAAACTGATAGCTATTGTTAAAAATATAAATGATAATTTTTCTTTATCATATTCAAAAATGTCCCTATTCAATATTAATGGAACAAATATTAATAATGGAATAAAATAACGACTAAACACTCCATTCATAACAGTTTCAGCACCAACACTTGCCCAAGTTAAATATTGGACCATGATAACACTGAAATATATTAAAAATCCGATTAAAAATCCTTTTAATTTAGTTTTAATATTAAACCTTTCATCTAAAGGATAGATTAATGCGAAAATCATGAAAAATATCATGTAAAGACTTGATAATAATCTGGATGAATAAGCACCACCTGCATTTGAAAAATAAAAGAATCTATCTATAATAACTGGAAATTCATTGAAAACATTGGAAAATCTTTCAATTGAAAATATTGGGTTGCTTAAAAGAAGATTCATTTGTTCTTTAGCATTAACATGATTGGATATGAAATGATCTCCTCTCCAGGAATTGGCCAATACACTTGTTGAATATCCGCTCCAAACAATTCCAACAGCAAGACAGATTAAAATTGCAAACTTGGCAATCATGTTTTGAGTGCTGTTTTCAAAATTTTGCTTTGGAACTAAAAATATTAATAAGCTTAAAGCCAAAAACGGTGATTTTAACAATCCGGATAATATAATTGCACCATAGAAAATACCCAAATCAACCCATTTGATTTTTGGAGTTTTATAGAAATATAAAAAATAAGCAAATGCAAGCATGGAAAGTGATATAAACATTCCATCAGCACTTAATGAAGCTGCCTGATATATTGCTAATGGTAAAATTGATACAACTAACATTGGAAATTTTAAAATTGGAGTTTTACGGATAGCTAACGATATAATAGAGGCATATACAATTAAATTAAATAATCTTCCTAACCATAATAGCCATATTGCATTCAAATCTAACAATTTAGCTAATAACATACCGATTGCTTGAGGAAGGTAGGAATAAAACGGATTTTGGGAAAATGCAGAACTAATGTAGGTTGTATTTAAATTAATCTTTGAATCATCAACATCAGTTTTCATTACATTTGAACCAGTATTTTCACCTAATAACGTTAAAGAAGCTATCGTTTTATATCCATGTTCTGTAGAATTTGGAATTTGAATATAATCAGTTGATAATTGGCCAGTTGATACAATCTCTGATCGTATTGAATGTTCCTGCTCATCTGATACATCATCTATTGGTGTTAAAAACACGCATGTAATTCCAAAAAGCAATATTATTATTAGTGCAACTTTATGAAGATTGTTTTCATTTTTCCCATAATAATATAGGGAGAAACATCCAATTATAAAAACTAATATTAGTATACCTATTTCAAAATAGGGGGATGCATAATTCTCATATTTAAAAAAGCTAATTGTAAAAAAAATTAAAAAAGCTAGATAAAGCAATATGCAATATTTATTCTTTAAATTGAAATTATCTATTTTTAATATCATTTTACCTTAAATTATTATATTTGCAGGTAATGAAAATTTAATTTAATTTTTTATTATCCAGCTCTTCATTCATTCCCCATTTAAAGTATATTACTCCGTCGGCACCATTATCAAAAGCAAATTTACCATCTTTTAATAGTTCATCTGCAGGCATGTCAGTAACATTGAAATCAGATTGATATGTTTGAAGGCCGACCCATACTTTAGCATCACCTGAATTTTTCACAATCCAGTCTGTTGTATTTTTTATCCACTCACTATCTGATTCATAATTTCCTTTATACATCATAGGAACAATTACATCAACATATTCTCCCATTTTTGGAATATCTTGACCATAATAGTAGGTTGCATTTGCTTCAGGCATTACAGTTGCAGAAACAGTTAATGATGGATTAACTTCTTTTACAGATTTTGTGTAATTTTTAACAAATTCATTTATAGCAGCGGTTCCATTTGGATCTTTATAAGCATTTCCTTCATATCTTATATAATCCATTTGCAATCCGCTTACACCTTCAAGACCAGCATAATATTTTGCTTCTTCAATTTTATAATTGAAATAACCTGTGTTTGGCGTTCCATTTTTAACTGGGGAAATCCATTCACCTGTATTAAATATTTGCATCCAAATATGAACTTCTATTCCATGGTCATTAGCTTTTTTAATCCAATTCATAACATCTTTGTATCCATGGTCTTTAAAAGCATATGAGTTTAAAAAAACAACATTCACTCCATTTTTGGAGAGTTTATCAAAGTCGACTTTATCCATATCTCCGGACCATACCCAGTATCCGTATTTTTTTTCTCCTTTAAATAAGAAATCAAAGATTCCAAAAAAATCAAAATCTTTTGATACAGACTTTTTAGTTGGGTTTAAGTCATTTAATTCGTGGTGATTTTCTGGTGGATGGTTTATTTTAAAAATATTCTGATTAACACTTTTTTCAACAGAAAATATTTGATTATCCGATGAATCAGTATCAATTGCTGAAACTATTGCAATTGAAGAAATTAATAAAAGTGTTAATAGAATCATTAACAATTTTTTATAAATAAATAGTCCTCCTATATTTCTCCCATTTTTTCCTATGTTATTTCTTTTTTATAATAATCTTTTATATGTTTTTTTATTTTTTAGCTATTTTTTATCAAAATCTGGGTGTATAACAAAAATATTATAATAATGAAAATTATAAAAAGTAATAATCTTAAATTTATTTGGGGGATAAATTAATGAAACATTTTAAAAAAATGATATTATTCTCAATATTATTAATAATTTTAATTCCTATATGTTCTGCAAATGAAAATATAACATTAAATGATGAAAGCACTATATTAGGTGAAGGGAACAGTGAAGTTTCCAATTCAAAAATATATTTTGACTCATCTGCTGCTATTGATGGAAATGGTAGTAAAAATAGTCCTTATAATCATTTAGAATCTTCTAGATTGTCAGAAAATAGTGTTGCTTACTTTGCTAATGGAAATTATTATCTGGATTCAGGTAAAACTCTTAATAATTTAACTATAATCGGTCAAAATTCACTAAATACAATTATTAATGGTCATTCCTCACAGTTATCTTCTGCTAATACATTATCTATATCTAACATAACATTAAATGATTTAACAATAAGAAATACTAAAAATTTTACAGCCAATGGCGTAATTTTTGAAAATAATCAGGGTAGTTATAAAGGAGGTTACAGTAATGTTTATGGTGGTGCAATATATTCTAATGGCGGTAATGTCTTAATCGAATCATCTACTTTCCGCAATAATAATGCTACTTATGGCGGAGCAATATATACTACCGATACAAATTTAAAAGTTGTTAACTCTAATTTTGAAAATAACTATGCTTATAAGTATGGTGGGGCTATAGCTGGTGAAGGCAGTTCTGTTTTAACTGTAATAAACAGTATTTTTAATAAGTGTTATACTTTAACTAACGCCGGTGGAGCCATATATTCAAAAGAATCTACATTAAATGTTAAAAAATCTAATTTCACTTCATGTAATGCAACATTTGGAGGAGCAATATGTGATTTAAAATCCAGTTCTGATATAGATTCAATAATTGCTTCAAATAATAATGCTGATTATCAGGGTGGAGCTATTTATAAGATGTATGGAAAAATTACT
>CACXWH010000071.1 GCA_902771225.1 uncultured Methanobrevibacter sp.
CTTAATTTACCTGCAAATGTTTACAACGTAAATACCACAGTTGATAATGCTACAACAAACTCTGTTGTTACCATATTAACTACAGTTAATGGAACTGACCTTGTTAAAGTATTCAAAAATGCTACTCAGTATTATGCAACATTTCGTAACAGTGAAGGAAAATACTTGGCTGAAGGATCCGTTGTCAGATTCAATATCAATGGTGTAATGTATGACCGCAAAGTGGCTGCAAATGGTCTGGCAAAATTAAACATCAACCTCGGACAAGGAAAATACATTATAACTGCAATAAACCCTGCAACTGGGGAAATGTCTTCCAATAACATTACAGTCATTTCAAAAATCATTGAAAACAGTGATTTAACCAAATACTACAAAAATGCCACTCAATACGCAGTTAAAATCATTGGTGATGATGGCAAAGCTGTTGGTGCAGGCGAAAGTGTCACTTTCAACATCAACGGAGTATTTTACACTCGCCAAACCAATGCTTCAGGTATTGTTAAGTTAAACATCAACCTGCAGCCGGGCGATTATATTATCACTGCAGAATATAAAAACTGCAGAGTATCCAATAATGTTAGAGTATTGCCGGTATTAACTGCTAAAGATTTGGTTAAAAAGTACGGTACAAAAGACCAATTTGTTGCCACATTGGTTGATGGTCAGGGCAAACCATACCCAAAACAAACTGTTACATTCAACATCAATGGTGTATTCTACAGCAGGGTAACAGAGAGTTCCGGTCAGGCCAAATTAAACATCAACCTAATGGCTGGTGAGTACATTATAACATCAACTTATAATGGCTGTAATATTGCAAACAAAATTACAATATCTGGTTGAGATTAATTTCTCAACTTTTTCTTCTTTTTTATTTCTTTTCGCATGTAATTAATTTGTTTTTGGTCTATTTCGTAGATTATTAATTTCGTTTATTGGTTGTTTAGATTTTCAAATCATTATGTTATCGAATTTATAATCTTTTTCGTATTCTATTTGGTGGTGATTCAACTCTGAAAATTTTTAAATATTCGACTAATTATTAATCTAGTTTCATAATTAACCACCTATTTAATCAATCATTTTTTTAATATTATTAATTCATTTATGTGGTGGCTGTTTTTATTCATGTCTGGTCTATACATTAACTGGCTTTTTCATAATCTAAATGTCCTACTTGGATGAGATATGTAGTTTATAGTATATTAATATGCTATTAAATTATTTGATGAATATAAAATCAGGACTAAATGGGATTCTGAAATCGAGAATTGCTACTATTCAGTAATAGATGCTATTGCAGTTCTTACAGAAAGTAAAAACCCTGGTGCTTATTGGAGAAAATTAAAACAAAGATTATCTGAAGAATCTAATGGAAGTGTGACAAATTGTCACGGGTTGAAAATACCTGCTCAAGATGGTAAAATGCGTGAAACTGATGTAGCAAATACTAAAGAATTATTACACCTCATTCATTCAGTTCCCTCACCAAAAGCAGAACCATTCAAACAATGGATGGCTTAAACGGGTAAAGAAAGACTGAAGAAATAGCAGACCCAGAAATTGCCATGCAAAGGGCAATCAATACTTACTGCGAAAAAGGTTACTCCGAAGAATAGATAACTCAAAGAATGAGAGGTATTGAAACTAGAAAGAAACTAACCTCCGAATGGAATATGGTCGGAGTTAACGATGGAATCTAATATTCATTATTAACAAATGATATTTCAAAAGCATGATCTTGGATGTCAACAAAAGAATATAAACAATACAAAGGACTTAAAAAAGAAGGTTTAAGGGACAACATAACTAATCTTGAACTAATACTGAACATGTTGGCAGAAGTATCAACAACCTAAATAAGTAAAGTTGAAAATCCTGATGGTTGAAGAAAGCCGTGATGTTTTAAAACTTGGTGGAAACATTGCAGGAAATGCAAGACAAGAACTTGAAGAAGCAACCAGTAAACACTCATCAGTAAAAAGAATTCTAAAAAACCCTGAATTATTGGATGAATAATTAATTCATCTAATTTTTTTGGTAATGCAAGTAGAGAATTTTCATAACTAGTTTGAAAAAGAACTACAAAACAACTAATTGATATAAAAACACGAACATTTCGTATAAAACTTATAAAAGTTCCGATACTTATCGATTTTTACTACTCAAATCCCATCGGCTAGTTCCCATAACTCAGCAAATGACCTCGTATTATAACCTACATATTTGATTTATTAACTCTCACTTCCAAAAGATTGGAAGTACCTATCTGATTTCATTTATTTCACTTTAACTGATGAATTCATAAAAATGAAAAAGTTTTAGGTGGAATGAATATTATATCCCCATTTTTTTCAATAGAGGATTTGGTATTTGCAACAACAATACCATATTCTGAATCATAACGATTCATTGCATTTTTTATCTGTCCTTTTTTCTTTTTGCCTCTTCCGACTTCAATTGGAATTGGATTTTCAAAACTATCCTGAATTACAAAATCCACATTCTTATCCTTATGCGGATCGTAATAAATATTGAACGAATTTATTTGGGTATTTGATAAATTAAATAAATTTGAAGCTACTAAATTCTCAATCAGTATTCCTTCATATTCTTCGGAATTTTTCATCGTATTTCCTATTTTCATTGATAATGCATGTCGGATACTGCTTGAAGCAAAGTAATATTTCCATGGCTTTTTAAGTCTTCTTGAAGATCCTCCAAATGGTTCGCAATGAAATATCAATTCTGTCTTTTCAAGTAAATCCAATATATTGTTGACATTAGATACTGCAGTCTTTAAGTAATTGGATAATTTATGCTGGCTCACTTCTCCTGGTTTTTGAAGAGCCAATTGCCTGATTATTCTTTTAGCAATTGCTTGATTATCAGAAGTTATAGTTTTAATCTGCATAATGTCTTCTGTAATAATCTTGTTGGTCATTGTAACTATTTCTTCACGAACATCAGTTAATGGCTTATCTTCATCGACTGTTGGAAAGCCCCCATATTTCAAATAATAATCCCATTCACTGGAAGTGTATTCAACAATATTTGTCAATGCTTTATTTGCTTCAAATTCGTATTTTATGGCCTTTTCAGGATTACCTGTGAAAATTAACTCGCATAGACTGTCAGAGAGATTATTAAATGATTGATTGTGTTTCAAGTTTAGATGTTGGTTATAGTTCAGTGGAGTCAATACCCTTCTTTTAAGTCTTCTTGCAGCATCAGCATTATATTGTAAGTGTATTGCAGATGAACCAGTTATTATCATGAATATGTTATCAGATTTGTCAAAGATTATTTTATTGGATACTGCCCAATTTTTATCGTATTGAGCTTCATCAATCAAAAGAAATACTTTTTCATTAAGTGTGCGTATATTTTTGTTGAATTTATTTTTTAAATAGATTTCGACTAATTCTCTTATGTTGCATTCAGTTATGTCATTTAATTCATCACAAGATATGTATAATATGTTATTTAATGGAATGTTTTTCTCTTTGAATAGGTATTCGTATGTTTGATATAATATTGTTGTTTTTCCAACCCCTCGAAGGCCGGGAATGACTATAAACCTATTGGCATATTTTTCATCTATAAAATTATCAATCTGCTTTTTTATTTCATTTAATTCCAATCTAGTATTTAGTTTAATTCCTTTTTTGGTTAATTTTGAATTTACAGTACTTGGAACAGATTCTAATTCATTATTAATATAATTCAATATTAATTCGTTTCTTTCCAACATTTTTCCAACCCTCAGTTTAATATTTTGTGTTTGAATATTTGGACACTACTTTATAAATATCTGTTCAAATATTTGTACACTATCATATAAAAATATAACTCCAATTCATATCAACATATACCATTTTTATTTTAACTTTAGGATTAATTCATTTAAATGTCGTGATATTTATAATTTATAAGTGTATTTGAGGTTATACTGAATATTCAATTTATTCCCTCACTAATCTCTGAAGAAACCATGTTTTTGGATTGAGTTATGATTTTAACTCATTCCTGATAATTTTTACTACACTTGACATAGTCAAAAGCATAAATATATCGGATTATCATCATCCAAAAAAAAGCCACAGATATTGCGAACATTTCGTATAAAACAAGTGATTACCTGATATAATTGGCCTGCAACATGAGTAAAGAAAAGTAAATCGCTAAACTGACCAAAGCTTTTCATAAATTGAGAATAAATGCTTAACATACCTAAAATGTGTATATAATATTTTCTAGAAACTTAAGATTATCTGATAAAATTTTTATAATATTTTTCATAAATTAATTATTGGGTGTTAATCTCATGAAAGATAGGATACGGGATATGGATAAAAAGATTCTGGCTGTATTTATAGTGTTATTTTTATTCAATGTTATATTATGGTTTTATTTGATTTCTTTTAATTATGGTATGTTTAATTTTTATTTAGGCAAAAACAACGTTTTCAATATTGGAACCAATTTTTATACAATAATTTCTGTATTGATTTTTTTTACTTTCATGACCTCAAAATTGCCTAAGTTGTTTTCGTTGGGGAACAATCCATTATATGAATTTGGTTATTTATTGATATTGGGTTTTTTAGGTCTTTCAATGGCTTCTTTTTATGCTTTGGTAAATCAAAGTATGGATTTGTATTCATTTGCAGCTATGGTAAATCTTTTGGCTGCAATATTGCTGGTTTTAATTGTAGCGTCTCGCTTTGATAGTTTCAAGGCACTGGCCACCAATAACTATTCTAGAAAAGATCAACTTGTGTGCATGGTTATTTTTTTGATTTTAGGGTTTTTATCCACAGCGATTATGATGCATATCAATGAATTAATTAAGTGTGACATACGAATTATGGTCGTTATGGTTGCAGGGTTATTTGGAGGTCCGATAATAGGAATTCCTACAGCAATATTATCATCTTTAACTCTATTGGTTAGTGGTGGAGGAACTGCAATTTGTTCTGCTGTTTCGACAATTGTTTGTGGGGTCATTTCAAGCATGATATACATCTGGAACGGTAAGAAATTTTTAAAAACTATCCCCTCAGCTATTTTGTTGTTTTTATTTATTGGATTTGATATGCTGATGATTATTCTGATGACACCACCATCATCCGGAGTTCCTCTGGTGCTTGAAATGTATATTCCAATGTTATTTGCAGGATTGATGGGTTTAATACTATTTAAAATTATCATTGCTGAGATTAAAATGAATGCTGATGAGGAATCGTTTGATGCTGAAAGTGAAATAAAAGAGATAAAAGCATCCTTAAAAGAACATGAGAAAAAAATAAAACATTTAGAAGAAATGGAAAAAAATAATGATAATTATTCAAATTTAAAGCGATGATATTTGCATTTTTTGTTGACTGCTATCACCAATAATTTTTATCTTAAAAAAATGCAAGAATGCCTCCATTTATTCAATTTGAGGATGAATTGCACATATGGGCGAATACTTTTCATACTATCTGATACATTTTAAATAGTAAAATTACATAAAATAATATAATGACTATTACAAAGTTTAATAATTAACGATAACCAAGTTAAAAAAAGCATTGTAAAAATTGTATGAACATCTGGATTAAGATAATATCTGGATATGCATAAAATAAAAAAATCTTAGGGACTATGGTGCAGTAAAAGTTCCTAAAAAATACAAATTTTAGGTTTGCAAATCCCTGTCCTCTTTAAGAGAGGGAAGTTCAAAAATAAATAATGAAAATGATTAGTATGGAAATTATTAACCAAAAGCAAACTCCGAAAAGAAGTTTAAAAAGAAGTTTGATAGTATTCATTGGTAATATCATAGGAATATATTTGATAAGTTTTTTAGGGTTAGGAGTTGAAGTCACTGAATTTGATAACATAATCTTTTTAGTCATATTTATAAGTTTAATAAACTCACTGCTATGGCCTATTTTAACAAGAATAGCCATGCCATTTTTGGTTTTAACTTTCGGTGTAGGAACATTAATATTAAATGGGCTTCTGCTTCAGATTTTCGCACCATTATTTGACATTGAAATTAAAGGGGCGGCAATTATCCTTGCACCGTTAGCTATGGCCGCGGTTTCAACTATAATGTCTGCATTAATAACAATTGAAGATGACAGTTCATATTATCGGGCTGTTTTAAGGGATGCTGAAAAGAAAAGAAAAACTGAAATTAAAGACTATCCTGGAGTAATAATTGTTGAAATTGATGGCCTTTCTTACGAAGTTTTATGTGAAGCAGTCGAAAGAGGGGACATGCCGACTGTTAAAGAAATGATTGACAGTGACAATTACAATCTTAGGATGTGGGAAACTGACCTGTCTTCCCAAACTGGTGCAAGCCAAGCAGGAATCCTTCATGGAAACAACGAAGGTATTGTTGCATTCAGGTGGATAGAAAAGAGCAATGGTAATCAGATGATGCAATGTTCTGGAATCACTAAAGTACCTGAATTAGAACAGAGAATTTCGGATGGAAATGGATTGCTTGTTGATAATGGGGCAAGCAGATCAAATTTATTCTCTGGAGATACAGATAATGTAATATTTACGTTCAGTAAGATATTGGACTTTAAAAAATTATACAATAATGCCTGGTATTCAGTATTTTCTAATCCCAGTAATTTTGCACGTATAATTGCTTTGTTTTTCGCAGACATCATACGTGAAATTTGGTCACAAATCATACATTCAATAAAAAATATCCGGCCAAGAATAAACCGCGGAATAACCTACATTCCAACCAGGGCCGCTACAAATGTATTTATGAGAGAAATTAATACTTCAACATTAATTGGAGACATGATGGTTGGAGATGTTGATGTTGCATACTCAACATATTTGGGTTATGATGAAATAGCTCACCACTCTGGAGTTAGGGATAATGATGCATGGTTTGCCTTAAGGGAAATGGACAAACAAATCAAACATTTAACTAATGCGAATAAGTATTGTCCTAGGGACTATCAGTTTGTCATTCAATCAGATCATGGTCAAACCAACGGGGCCACATTCACCCAAAGATATGGTGAAACATTTGAAAACTTTGTCAAATCATTACTTCCGGAAGATATGACAGTATTTGCAAAAATGACTTCAAATGAAGACCACTTTGCAGGAGACTATACTCCATTTTCAAGAAAAAAAACAAAAATAAAAAAAGAAAAAGAAGAAGAACAGGAATTAAGTGACTCTGAAGTTATTGTATTGGCTTCAGGTAATCTTGCAATGATTTATTTGACACAATGGAGTCAAAGATTAACATATGAGGAACTTAACAAATATTTCCCTGATTTGATACACGGCATCATAAACAATGAATATGTTGGTTTTATTTTAGTTAAATCCCAAGAACATGGTGATTTGGCTATTGGAAAAAATGGAACTTATTTCCTTGACAGTGGTGAAATTGAAGGTGAAAATCCTCTTGAAGGATTTGGAGACAATATTGTAATGCATTTAAAAAGAACCAGTTCATTTGAACATACTCCAGATATTCTGGTTAACAGTTTTTATGATGAAGAGGCTGATGAGGTATGTGCTTTTGAAGAATTGGTTGGAAGCCATGGTGGGGCTGGTGGAGACCAATCTAAACCGTTTATATTATATCCTTCAAGTTGGAATGTTAGTGATGATGAAATAATTGGTGCAGAAAACATTTATAAACTGTTAAAAGAGAATTTAGCCGAATTAAAAAAATAAGGCTAATTCATATCAATTAAATTTCACACATCATTAATTTTTTTTCTTTATTTTCATTATTTTCTTTTAATTCATTTAGTCATTGGTTAATTAAGTTATATTTCCTTTCACAATCCGAATAATTTGAAAATAAACAGTAAAATAGTTTTTCTTTTATAATTTGACTCTGCATTCACTACTTTTTCTAGAAAATATTAATGTTTTGAAGCTTGTAATAATTTCACAAAACTCCAAATGTTGTTGTTTTTTTAATTTTGTTATTAAATTTTTCAAGGAAGATGTGTCAATTAAGTTATTATGTGTAAACTTTTGATAAGAAACTTTAAATAAAATATTAAATATAATTTATAATGTAAAAAGCATTATGCTTTTTGAATTTTTATATATATTCACTTGAAAGTGAGTATAAAAAAATTTGGAGGAAAAAATATGGAAACTGGTAAAATATCTGGAATATTATCAATAATTTTAGGATTACTTTTTATAATTTTCCCTGTTTTTAGTACTGCATTTGTATCTATTTTTATTGGGGTAAGTTTATTATTCTTAGGTATTGCATCAATACTAATAAACTTTTCAGCAGCAAATATCATTATTGGAATTGTATCTATCATATTTGGTTTTATATTCATATTAAACCTTTCTGCATTGTCATTCCTTTTAGGATTCCAATTCTATATAATTGGTATTTTATTGATTTTAATAGGTATAACAGGTTTATTTGCAGGAGAACGCGTATCAAAAATGTCTTCTGTATTGATAATACTTTTAGGTGTTATAGCATTTATCCTTGGAGGATTCTCATTTAATAACCCAATTTATGCTGTGCTTCTTATTGGTATTGGCCTAATCATCCAAGGTATAACATTATATATTTCAGATTAAAAATAAAGCAATCTTTTCATTGCTTTTATTTTATTTTTTTTAAAATTTTCAATCAGATATTTTATAACTTTAATCTTTTTAATGGTTAAATATCTATTCTATTTATGCCCATATACATTAATGATACTTTTTCAGATTCAACATACGTTAACGATTATGGAAGTTTATTATTAACATACTATCCTTTCATCAAATCAAATAGAATAGATTTTCTAATTTCCATGTTATATTTAAAAAAGATGGTTGATATATAAGTTGAAACTTAAAGGTATTTTAAAATTAGAAAATGAAAATGGAATAACTCAGAAGAGAGTTATTCTACGCTGCTGATTTTACTTGTCATGTTTTCGGTGAAATTCATTTTTGCAAATGAATCATCGGTTGGAAGTATCATTTTGAATTCATGGATTTCATCAATTTGACCTGATCCTTTAAAATTATTGAAGCTCAGGACATGACCTCCTTTTGTCTTATCATCAGACAGGTAATGGAGATGCCAACCATGCATATTCAATTCATTCATGTACTTTGGGAAGTATACTGCCACAACTGTTCCGGTCTGGTCAGTGTGGTTGAATACCTTTTGGTCTGCTGCTGCAACATCAGTGAATTCTTTATATGGTTTTTCTTGTTTTTCAACACTTCTGACAGTAATATTTGAAAAATCACCTTTGAGTTTGACTACATACATGTTGTTAGGACCATATTTCTTAATTTCATTGTCCAATTGACTTGTTAAATCGTTGAAGTCTTTGGCTGTAATGGTAGGTATTTTTTGGTCTTCATTAAAGCGGGTGATTGTGGCGAATGGTATGGTTTCATTATCCGGTACGACTTTAATGCTTCCATCTGCAGCTGCCTGATAAACAACACCGTCTAAAACTATCATCTCACCGTTCACACCTTCAAATGTTCCAAGACCAATGTCACCATGTGTTTTTAAATCTCCTACAGTGATTACTCCATCATATTCGCCATGCATGAAGGCCTGCATTAAAGAGACTTGATACATAGAATCATCACTATTGTTTAGGAATAATAAGTTCTGAGCACTGACTGCTGAAACAGCAAGCAAACCTATTATAATTAATACAAATGCTATTTTTTTATTCATAAAACATATTCCTCCTTTATT